>CAZMXX010000329.1:0-4811 GCA_964570315.1 uncultured Anaerolineaceae bacterium
CCCTCTACGGAGTCGCGTGCTCCAGTGGTGTGGGGTTGGCGACTGTGTGCCGCTGGGCCGGTGGGGGGTGGGAGCCGCGGCGGGGTGCGCGATACGGGAGCCGCCCCCCGTGCCGGGGGGCGAAAGGGTATATTGCATCGGCGTGAAGGTCGCGGTGACCGCCTGATTTCCCTGCACGGTGAGCGTCGTTGTCGGCACAAGCGGGCTATTCACCGCACCGTTCCACTGCTGAAACTGCCATCCCGCCTGCGGCATCGCCGTCAGGGTGATGATTTGCCCGTAAGTGTATGTGCCGGTCGGCGTTATCTGCACCGTTCCGCTCCCCTGCACATCCGCGGTGACGGAATATTGCAGCGCGGTGAACGTCGCCGTGATGGATTTGTCGGCGGTCATCGTCAGCGTAACGGGGTTGGTCGTCCCGCCGAGGTCGCCGCTCCAGCCGGAGAACATCCAGCCGACGGCGGGGGTCGCGGTGACGGTTGCGGTTTGGTTCAGGATGTATGGTCCCGGCGGAGAAACCTCAATCGCGCCGTTGCCGTCGGTGGCGGTGGTGAGTGCGAATGTTTGGGTGGAAAACGTGGCGGTCAGCACCCGGTCGGCGGTCATCGTCACCGTGGTTTGGGTCAGCGTGCCGGAGGCGTGCCCGCTCCAACCGTCGAATTGCGCCCCCGCATCGGCGACGGCGGTAATGGTGACGGGCGTGCCGCAGGCGAAGGATGTGCCGGTCGGGGTGATGGTGTAATTTCCCGCCCCGACGACATTCACCTGCACTGTGTGGCTTCGTGTCGGATGGATGTCGCCCGCGCCGGGGTATGTCGAATTATATACATAATCCACAATTGCCGTGTGTGCCGGCGCGCTCACGCCATCAAGCGACGCATTGCCGCCATACACCCCCACCGTCGCGATGGTGAACGGCAGGGTGAAATTGATGGATGTCCAAGTTGCGGCATCGAATGAATAGCTGTATGTCCAAAAATCGCCGGTGCGATTCACTTTCAGATACGGCGGGGTCTGGTTGGGAGAGATACTGCCGGAATACAGTTGGGTGGACACGCCGCCGAGAATTTTCGCCGCATAAAAACGGTTCGAGCCGTCATTCAGCACTTCCAGCCGCAATGTATCTCCGTTGTTTTGGCGAATGACAATCCCCTGAGTTTGATATTTCTGGGTGACGGCGGAATTGAATTTGACCACCATCTCAAAATCGCCATCCGCCACCGATTGCATCACCCGATTGCCGAACACATCCGCACCCTGAAAATCGTGGTCAAAACCGGCGGGGACGCTCAACACAAGGGTATTGCTCACCAATGTCGGCGCGGGGTCGCCCGACAAACCGGCGACGGGCGTCCACTCATTTGCCAGCCCGCACCCGTCGAAATCGTCGGAAGCCAATATTCCGGCGGACAGCGGTGAAAATGCGGCGGAAACACTCTTGTTCGCATCCATCGTCAGCGCCGTGGGGTTCACCGAGCCGGACACATCACCGCCCCAGCCCGAAAACGCCCACCCGACATCCGCCGCGCCGGTCAGCGAAACCACCGTCCCCGAAAGATATTCCGTTTGGGCGGGGGAAACCACAATCGCGCCCCCCATCCCCGCCGCCGTGCCGAGCGTGTATGATACCAGTGCGGTGAACGTCGCCGTCACCACCCGGTCGCTATTTATGGTGAGCGAAAGGGGGTTGGTTGTACCGGGTTGCCCGTCAATATCGCCCAGCCATCCGGCAAAAACATAATTGAGCGCCGGGGTGGCGGTCAGCGTGACCACCGTGCCATAAGTGTAGCTGTACGGTTGGGTCGGCTGATTCGGATTCACCGCCACTGTGCCCTGCCCCGTTTTCCCCACCGTCAACGTCGGCGACAACACCGGGCTGACAGTCACATCGCCGAAGGTGGCATCCACATGATGCGCCACCAGCAGCAGCGAGCCGCTATCGAGGTAGAAAGCGTTCGGCGTTTCCACCCCGCTCATCTGCCAGCCGGTCGGCTCCGATGTGCCGCTCTCCCACACCTTAAATCGATACAGCGTGCCGGAAATGGTCGTCTGTCCGCGCAATTTCCAAAAGTATGGTATACCGAGCGTCATTGTGCGGCTGATGGGGTCGGCAGCCGAAAACTGATTGTTGTCCAGTCGCCAGCCATCCCCGGAACCATCCTGCGTCCATTCGTACCACGGATTGCCCCCCTGCGGATTCCATCCGCAGTGAATGCCCGACGTGCCGGTACAATCCACCGGGTCGTTGGTGTGCCCCTGCCAGCGCATCACCAGCCCCATACCGGGTCCCACACTGTACGGGTTGCCATACGCCGACGTATCGAGTGAATGAACGGTGATGGGAACAGTCACCTCAAAATCTGTCCACGTCCTGTCGCCCAAACTGATGATGCGGTCGTAGCCCACATCCACGGTGCGGATACCGGCGGCACTGACCGCCCAATTGCCGTCAACGGGTTGCACCGCGTCAATTGCCGTGGCGATGGTGTTCCATTGGATGGTATACGGCAGCGTCCACACAGCGGTGGCATCATAATTGAAATTAATCGTTTGGGTGGATTGGTTGCCGGCGACATCGGTGGCGGTGATGACCACGGTATTCGCGCCGTTGTTCAAAGTGGAAACATCCAGCTCGATGTTGAAATCGCCCGCGCCGAGCAAACGCCGGTTATCGGGACCGAGCGGGAGCGTGACAGAAGGGCTGATATTCAACGCATATTGCACCGTACTCAAATCGCCATCCACATCGGTGACGTTGCCGAGCAAATTAATCCATTTTTGGGGTGTGCCGAGGGTGTAGCTTTGGGGAGTACCATACCACACCGCAATCGCCGGCGCGGTACCGGCAGTGATGCCGGTGGTCACATCAATGGGCGTCTCGGCGCGAACGATGGTTTTTTGCCCCAGACTCAACATCAGCACCAAAGCCAGAGCTATCGCCATCCCCGAACTTGCCGCCACGCGCCACATTTTATTTCGTATCACAGCCACCTCATTTTCGCATGATTCATTTGTGGGAGGTCTCACCCCCTAAGCTTAACGGGTCTGTACTGGAATGAGGTTTAAATTTTGTGGGAATATGGTTAGAGTTTTGGGGAAAATATTAGCAGCTAGTGGACACCTCGACGGTGCAATGACCGTGTTACGCGGTCATAGGTATTTTCATACACCCGTACAATTTTTCGATATCCCCGATTGGCGATATTTTGTATTGATTGTGGCAATCGTCCAATCGGCAGCAGCCGGCGTATCCCGTATCTCGGCGGCAGCGGAACCCGCACCACCGTCGCACCGAATTTTTCTGCCAACCGAGTGATGAATGTCTCAAACAGTGAGCGGTCGGGATGTGAAAAGTTTGGAGAAAAGTACACAGAAATCCCGATGGGTCGGTGGTGGAAATTCAACGCGAAAAATTCTTCCACCGCATCGGCAATCACTTCCGGGGGATAATCCAGACCGACAAAATAATCCCAATCAATATCCAGAAACTCACCTTCCGCCAAACCCTGCCATTGCTCCGGGGCAAGTACCTCATATGCCAGTGGGACTCCCTGTCTGCGCCACAACTTCTGCCAGAACCATGTCGGTTGAACCGTCAGGTCGGTGGTGTATTTCACCGTGCCGACATCATAATTGCGCCCGCCGGGCGTGCGATGAACCCACCGAACACCGGAAACCCGCCCCTCCATCACCGCATGCATCAAAAAATTACCGATGTCCAAATCATCATCAATCTCAAGCATAGCCAATAAATCAAAAATACGGTATGCATGCTGTTTTTCACGGTCAACCAGCATACCGCGCATATCGCAGTGAAAATCAAAGTGGACGATTCGTAAATTTTGGACATCCTGTTCCCGCCAGATGTGCAATAACTGGTCGTGTTCTTCAATTACATAAAGTTTTATGGTCACAAAGGATCATCCTCCGAGAAAAGCATATCCCGATAATCGACACCTTTTTGCCGCAACATGTAATTTGCCAACCTACTGCGCAACGACTTTCGGGAAATAGTCAGATACATTTCAATGCGCCGAATTGCGCCAAACGAAAATTTGTACGGGAATGCTCCTTGCATATAATCGTAAATTTTATATTGATCCAATTGCCCAGCGAATGCTGAATGCGTCCAGCACTTTTCCTGCATGCAGATGATCATATTTTTCATTAAAACTGCCCAATAGCGCGAAAAAAATATCGTGCGGGCGGTCAAGTATTCCTACCAAACCGACGACCGGGGTGTCGCCATCATAAATCAGCCGCGCCCAAAGCAATTTTTCATCCGCCAATATTTGCAAAATGCGATGATAGATGTGAAAAGTATCAATCGTCCAGTAATTTTGCCATTTCTGATACCACATCCGCATAATGGTTTCGATGAATGCCGCATCATTCACGCTGGTCAACATTTCCATCCGATACCCCGGCAACGCCTCAACCGCTTTTGTGTAGCGCTTAATTTTCTTGCGCATATTTTTGCTCACTTGCGTTTGCAGATATGCCTCCCAAGTATCGGGCAACGGAATGTACAGCGATGTAGCACCTTTCATTCCGACCAAAAATTTCTGCGGGGAGAATTTCCCGGCGAACACTGATAAACGCGGGTCGAAAGAATTGTGCATTTCCAGCTTGTCCCATGCCATTGACAGGATTGCTTGTGCGGTAGCCGTGCAAACAGCCTTTGCGTATCGGGGCAACGCCAATAAGCTGCTATAATCGGCGACAGGTGTCCCAGAGAGCAATAGCATACGATGCCACTTAAGTACCTAAGCAAAAGTAATTTGGTATTTTGAGCCGATGTTATCAAGAAC
>CAZMXX010000330.1:0-4804 GCA_964570315.1 uncultured Anaerolineaceae bacterium
CGGGACTGGGGTAGGTATGCGTTACCGTCGCGCCTGAGCCAAGACCCCCGTCGCCCAGGTTCCAGGTATACCCGACGTTGCTCCCCGTTGCCACCGTCGCTGTCAACGTCGTGTCCACACCCAACTCGGTAAGGCTGTCACCGGTCACCCTCAGCCCCGTCACGGCCTCCTCAACCTGAATTCGGGTCGTGTCCGTTAGTTGGCCCAACCCGTTACTGGCTGTGACCACCGCCGTGTACAAGCCGGGACTGGGGTAGGTATGCGTTACCGTCGCGCCTGAGCCAAGACCCCCGTCGCCGAACGCCCATTGGTAGGTAATGTCACTACCCAAGGCGGTGGCCGTTAAGGTAGTCGGCTCACCCAGTTCCACCGGGCTGTGACTACTGGCGCTTAGGCCGGCAATTATATCCTGCACCAGCACTGTCGTCGTCGCCGTCATAGTGTTGATGGTGTTTGCAGTGGTGAGCACTACCGTGTATGCTCCCAACGTTGTATAGGTGTGTGTTACTACCGGCCCCGAGGCGCTCGTCCCGTCGCCCAAATCCCACATATACGAGATGTTCGTTCCACCTACCTGGGCGGTCAAAACAGTCGTTGCTCCAAAGGGTGTGGGGCCGTTGTGCAGGATGAACGGGTCGGCGGTGACGGCCACATCGTCAACTGCCCATTCGTCGGCGTTCTCACCCACGTAGCGGAAGGCGAGATGCACAGGCTGACCGGCATACGCCCCCAGGTCAATGCGCCGCTCGTTCCACTGGTTGGGTGTGTCAGGCCCCACCTCCTCCAGCAAGACGTACGCGTTGTCCTTGGGGTCTAGGCTGTCCGTAGAGACCCACACGCTGTGTTCAACATAGTAACTCGAGTACTGTTCGTACTGCCAAAAGACCAGTTCGCTGTTGGCATGCGGCACCACCGTCGGCATTACCATCCAAGACTCTTGTCCGCCAAATTGGTCGTTATGGAAAGCGGCATCCTTACCGTTGCGCGCGTAGGCCGGATCCTCGGCGCGATCCCACTTATAGTCGTCAGTCAGCTCGCGGAAAGAAAAGTCATTCCAGCCAGCTGCCAACTCAGCCTGGTCTGATTCAAAATTCTCCAGCAACAGCGGTGCCCCAACGGGGATATCCACCGTAATGGGCACGGTCGCGGTCAGCAGGCTGACGTTGTTGCTGGCGGTAACGATGGCCGTGTAGCGCCCGATGTCGTATGTATGACTCACTATCTGCCCCGAAGCGATACTTCCATCGCCCCAAGCCCAATCAAAGGCCACGTTAGAACCGGTTTCGACCGTCGCGGTCAACACCGTCAGCTCGCCCAGCGGGACCGGCGGAACCTCGTTCAGCGAGAGTCCGGTGATCGGCTGGTACGTCGAGGCCCATATCTCCCGCAGATTGTCCTCCTGACGAAAGTCGGTCTTGGCCGAGTTGACCGCAAAGGCGGCGCTCAGGTTGCCGGTCGTGGTCAGCGGGACGCCGATCCTGAACATCAGTTCCCGGCTCTGCCCATCGGTCAGCGTCCCCAGGCCGCACGTCGCGTGGGACGCGGCGAGCACACATTCGGCGGGAAGGCTCTGCACCGACGCCACGGTAGGTAGGTCTACCTCCAGAATGGTGCTCACGGCGTCTGCGGGGCCATTGTTCTGAACGTCTACCGTGTAGGTGAGCGGCGAGGCCGTGATGGCCGGCTCTGCCGACGGCCAGGCGATCAGCGTCAGATCAGCCACAAAGTCGCCCTCGACCACCGTGACCTCAAAGGGTCCCTTGCGTGTGTAATTGCCGACGAGGTCATAGATGTCCACCATCAGGCTGTACTGGCCGAGCTGGTCAAAAGCCTGCTCGTACCGCCAGGTATCCCCGGCGTGCGAGAGCGTCCCCGTCTCGGCACTGCCGTCAGGTTGAGTGATCTGAACCTTGGTGCGGCTCCAGTCCACCCCAGTTCCATCGGTCACAGTGCCGCTGAGAACCACGGTGGGCATCCCCAACACCGTGCCCGGGACGCTATAATCAATCGTCACCGCAGGCGCGGCGATGTCCACGCGCAAGAGGCGGATCTCCGCGGGGTTAGAGCGGTTGCCCGCGCTATCTACGCCGTAGAAGTACGTCTTTTGCAATTCGCCGTCGCCGGACCCAATGATGGGCGTCCGCAGTTGCCACGTGCCGGTCACCGCCGTGCCTGGCTGTGCGTCGGTAGCGGTACAGGCGGCGTCCTCTTCCGTGCCCGTCTGGTCTGTGATGCAGACCTGCATCCCGCTCGCCAGTCGGTCGTCAGAGACAATCCCACTCAGCCACAGCTCGTTTGGCCCCAACAGGCCGTCGTTCATCGCAGACGCGGTCGCTGCGTCCAGCGCGATGGTAGGGGAGACGGCGTCCACCATCAGGCGCACCGGGCCGATCCAACCGCTCACGTTGCCGTGGCGGTCGACCGCTTGCACACGCACGTCGTACTGCGTGCCGTCGGCGACGTTCCCCACGTTCCACGGACAGCTCCACGCCCCGTCGCGCGGGGTGGCATCCACGCACCGGAGCGTGTCCACCACCGTTCCCCCAGGCACACTGCGCACCTCCAGAGTGATGGTGGGCACCGGCGAAGCGTCCTGCACAACGCCCCGCACTGTGTTGGTGTAGGGGTGCTCATAGAGCAGGGGAGACTCGATGGCGAGATCAGAAGGCGGCTCGGTGTCCACCTGGTGCAGGAGCCACAGCCACTCGAAGGGGCCGTGCGTGCCGTCGGCTACCACTACCCGTACCTCGGCGCTGCGGTCGCCGGGGTTGGCAACGACGGTGCCGGTGATGACCAGGTCGCCGCTCCAACCGCTCAGTGTGCGGGTTTGCATGTTCCCACCCGTCAACTGGAGAGCGCCCTGCGCGGTGATGGTGACGACTGCCCCCGGCGCGACCTGCGCATCCTCGTTCGCAAAGGAGAGGGTGTAGGTCACCACCTGTCTGTTCCCCACCGGCTCCGCCTCTGTGACCAGCGGGAACGCCTGATCGGGTTGGCCGTCCAAATCGGCGTCGAGCCATTGGCCGGGCTGGAGCACCGCCTGCAGGTCGTGCTCAAGAAACCCGACTTCCAGACCACCCGGCTCAGCCCCCAGGTCTACTTGCAGGTCGGCGTCGGCAAAGCGCCCGTCGCTGGGGCACACACCTCTACCCAGCGTGGGCCATTGCAAATAGTGGGTCAGCGTGAACGGCTGGTCCAGCAAGCCCAGCGCCACGCCGTTCACCACGCGCTCGCTGTTGAGGGGGTTCTTGTCGGGAATTGCTGCCCACAGCCGCAACACCTCCTCCTCGCTGGCGACGGCCAGGAGCTTGAGCGAGCTGCCGGGGGCGATGCCTAGAGCGTCGAAGGGGATACGCAGGTCGGTCTGTGGGGGCGTGAACGCCCCATCGAAGCGGTAGGTGTCGGTCAAGGGCTGGCTCGCCCACACGCTGCCCGACCAGGTAAGCAGTTGTGCCTTGTTGCTGTTCTCGACCCAGATCAGGCGGTCGGCCGCCAGCGACACGCCGCCCTCGGTGGGGAAGGTGATGGTAGGGCCGCTGCCGTAGGGGTCGTACAGGGTCGTCGCGCCGCCGGGGCCTGTGTCCAGGTAGATGAACAGGTCGCCTTGGATATCCCAGTCGGCGCCGGTATAGACCAGGCGCAGTGCCTCGGTGTCCCAGGTGAGGTACAGCCGCTGGGTGTCGCTCATCGTCGCCGTGGCGGGCGCGTTGCGGCGGAACTCGCGGTCGGCGCCCACCTGCGTGCAGCCGCTCTGCATCCACCCGTGGTAGTTCAGGTCGCTCACATAGTCGGGTGTTTGAGGCGAATCTACATAAACTGGGCCTAGCGTTTCCCATTGTTGGTTACCGAACACGTCCTGTGCCCCAACGTGCGCGTACCATACCTCTGCTTCACCCGCCGTCACTTCGTGGTGGCGACCATCGCTGGGGGTGTAAACCGTCAAGGCGGTAATAACCGGCTCTTCTGCATGCGTCCAACCGACCAAGTAGTCACCCAGTCCGCTCTTGTCGCTACTGGCTGTCCAGTCGATGGTTAGGGTGGGCGTTGACACTGTGATCACCTGTTCCGCCACAAGCGGACCGAATATGAGGCTGCCGGTATAGGCCAACGAGACCGTCATCGGCGCGGGCGGCTGCAAGTCTACAGTGATCGCCTGCGTGACAGTGATTGCGCGCGCGGCGTCCTCGGCCTGCACGGTGACCGTATAGACCTCACCGTCCGGCTCATCCCCCACATACCAGGGATAGCGCCAGGTCGCGCCATCGAACGCCGCCGGTTCTTGTTGAGCGTTGACGCCCGTAACCCGCACGTTCTCCAGCCCGACGCTGTCTGTTGCCACGCCCGTGAGCCGGACGCGCCCGTAGCTGAGCCAATGCGCCCTGGTGATCACAGTCGTGTCGAGGGTCAGGTGAGGGGCGTTTGTGTCCACGGTAATGGTGATGGGTTGTAGCTCTGTCTGGACAGCCCCACCCTGGTCCTCGACCAAGGTGGTGATGCCGTAGCGCCCCTCGCCCGGCGGCGTCCAGGTCGGCTCCCAGATTGCAGTAGTTGTGTCGGTTACAGGCCAAATGATCTGATCCACGAATCCATCGCTGACCGTGGCCGTGATCACTCGCACGTTGTTGTCGGCGTGCGCGACGACGGTCAATGAAACGGGGTTCGTCGTTGTTAATACGGCTTCGTGCGAGGGAGTCAGCACGGTGGAGGCTAATAGCGGCGGCACATAGTCAGGAAACAGTGGCTGAGCGAACAGCCCACCCTGACTCTTAAACACATTTCCGCGCCCACGAGACAGGCAGAGAGA
>CAZMXX010000331.1:0-4790 GCA_964570315.1 uncultured Anaerolineaceae bacterium
GCGCGCGAAAGGTTTTTCCGCGCCGCAGATTCAAACTTCTCCCGAAAATAATCGGTGTGGAAAATGGACGGCTGGCGCAAAAATTGCCGCAACAGCTCGCCCCGTTTTTGGCGGAAAATATCCGCCGGAACCCACGCATATTCCCGCCGAATGGCGCGCTCGTATACCGCAAACTCGACGGGGGAACTGCCCAGAATCGCCAAATCAATATCCACCAGAAACCGCTCATCGGTGGTTTGGGGGACGGATGGATGCGCGGTGACCAAAATCAGGCGGCGCACGGCGGCGATTTCCGGGGCGGGGATGCCGAGCGTTTTCAGCGCGGCGGCGGCGAAATCCGCGCTGGCGCGCTCGTTGTCGGTGCGGCGGGGGAAATAGATGGCATCGTGAAAAAAGATGGCGCGCGCCACCGCTATGGGGTTCGTCAGCAGATGGCGCACTGCCTCAAAATGGCGCAGGGAGGCGACAATGTGCGCGGCGGTATGATAGTGCCGGTGGGGTTCGGCATATTTTGCATTGAGCGTTTCCAGCAGCGCCCTCACGGCGGCGGGGTCAGCTGTGGTGGGGAACAGCGCCGACCATCGCCGGCGG
Organism: uncultured Anaerolineaceae bacterium; assembly: GCA_964570315.1. GTDB lineage: Bacteria > Chloroflexota > Anaerolineae > 4572-78 > 4572-78 > JANTHQ01. The sequence goes on from CAZMXX010000331.1 coordinate 592, forward strand.
GAAAGGTCATCAGCCATAAAATTTACCCGGTTATTTGGCGTGTATTTTGCTGAAACTCTACCCGTATTCTGCCCGAAAGCAAAAACGGCATCGAAAATTTGACGCCTTTTTCCAACCGTGTTACCATCGTTTCCCGAAAGAACATAGCAATACGCCGCGAATCACAGCTCGATTCATTCATCCATGGATTGAGCTTTTTTTTGAGGATTTGGAATATCCGATGCCGAGATTGCTGAAGTTACCCGGATTAATAGATGTTCACACGCATTTGCGCGTGCCCGGCGGTGAGCAAAAAGAGGATTTTGCCACCGGAACCCGTGCCGCCATTGCCGGAGGTTTCACCACCATTCTGGCAATGCCGAACACCACTCCGCCCGTGGTGACTCCCGCTGCCCTTGCCGCGACTCAACGCCAAGCCCAACCCGCAATTTTTTGCGACGTTGGGTTTTTTGTTGGCGCCAGCCCGGCGCACACCGCCGAGCTACCCGCGCTGGCGGAAGCAGGCGTCGCGCTGAAAATCTATCTGAATGACACGTTTGGTCCCCTGCGGGTGGATGATTTGCCCACCCTGCACGCCTGTTTTCGCAATTGGACGCGCGCCAAACCCATCGCCATACACGCCGAAGGGCAGAGCGTCGCGGTCGGCATCGGGTTGGCGGCGGCGTATCGTCGCCCGGTGCATTTCTGCCATCTCAGCCGCCGGGATGAAATCGAATTGGTTGCGGAAGCCAAAGCCGCCGGATTGCCCGTCACCTGTGAAGTGACGCCGCACCATCTTTTTTTAACCGATGATGATGCGACGCGGCTCGGTGCATTCGGCGATATGCGCCCCCGGCTGGCAAGCCAATCGGATGTGGATGCATTATGGGCGCACCTCGATACCACCATCGACTGCATCGCCACCGACCATGCCCCGCACACCCGCGCGGAAAAAGCATCGGAAACGCCGCCGCCGGGCGTGCCGGGGCTGGAAACGTCGCTGCCGCTGATGATGACCGCCGTGAAAGCGGGGCGGCTCTCGCTGGCGCGACTCATCGCGTTGATGGCGGACAATCCGCGCCGGATTTTCGGACTGCCGGAACAACCTGCCACCTTCATCGAAGTGGATACCGAGACTCCGTTCACCATTTCAGAAAAAGGACTCCAGACCAAATGCGGCTGGAGTCCTTTTTTGAACCGGGAACTGTTCGGACGGGTGCGGCGGGTGGTGTTGCGCGGCGCGGAAATTTTTGTGGATGGCACTTTTGTCGCCCCGCCGGGGTGCGGCAGGGTGATTGGATAGTTTTTGGTTTTTGGTTATCGGTTTTCGGTGGTCAGTATGTCGTAGAAAACGTATTGCGTATTGCGTAACTTTACGAAACACGAAACACGCAATACGTAATACGTAATACGCTCAATTAACCAATAACCAATTACTGATAACCAACAACCGACAACCAACTAAATTCGAGGAGAAAATTATGATAATGGAAAAACTTCCCCCTTTATTCGATTTTGCAGCCATGTCGGCGCCGGAAACCTTCAGCAACGGGCTGACCGGGCAGGACATCATTTCGGTCAATCAATTCAACATTGAAAAACTGCGCTACATTTTTGAGCGCGCCCGCGAAATGCGCGAACTGGTCGAGCGGCGCGGGTCGGCGGATTTACTGAAAGGGAAAATCGAAGCCGCCCTCTTTTACGAGCCGAGCACCCGCACCAGCGCCTCATTCATCGCGGCGATGGAACGGCTGGGGGGCAGCGTCATCCCCATCACTCAGGGGGTGAAATTCAGCTCGGTCAGCAAAGGCGAAACGCTGGCGGACACCATCCGCACGCTGGAACAATATGCCGACGTGATTGTCCTCCGCCACCCAAAAATCGGGGCGGCGCAGGTGGCGGCAGATTACGCCGATGTGCCGGTCATCAACGCCGGTGACGGCGCAGGCGAACACCCGACCCAAGCCCTGCTCGACCTGTTCACCATCCGCGAGGAGTTGGGACACGTGGACGGGCTGCGGGTGGCAATGGTCGGCGATTTGCGCTACGGGCGCACCGTCCATTCGCTGACCCGGCTACTCCGCCATTTCGATGTCAGCTTGCGGTTTGTGTCGCCGGAAATTTTGCGTCTGCCGCTCACCGTGATGAACGAAGTGATTGACGCGGGAATTGACGTGCGCGAAACACACGATGTATCGGAGGTGATTGAAAATGCCGATGTGCTGTATGTCACTCGCGTGCAGAAAGAGCGGTTCACCGATTTGGCGCAGTATGAAGAGGTGAAGAATCAATATGAAATCACCCCCGAATTGATGGCGCGTGCCAAAAAGAAGATGGTGGTCATGCACCCGCTCCCCCGCGTCGGCGAAATTCATTACGCGGTGGATGACGACCCCCGCGCAGCGTATTTTCGGCAGGTGCGCAACGGCATGTATATTCGGATGGCACTGCTCGCGGCGGTGCTGGGCAAGGCGTAGTATTTTTTTACCACAGAGATGTTCTCTGTGGTGATAATTTTTGTTGTTTTGATGATGGGGTACTTATGACTCTATCCTGCGATTTTCTGAATTTCACCTTGAAATCCCCGTTGGTGCTGGCATCGGGCATCATCGGCACCAGCCCCGCGCTGTTGACCCGCGCCGCGCGCGCCGGAGCGGGGATGGTCACCGCCAAAAGTTGCGGTCTCGCGCCCCGTGCCGGACACCCGAACCCGGTGGCGGTGGATTGGGGCGGCGGGGTGCTGAACGCCATCGGGTTGACCAACCCCGGCGCGGACGCAGAAGTCCCCTTGCTGGCGGCAACCCGCGCCCGACTCGCGCCGCTCGGCGTGCCGCTGATTGCCAGCATTTTCGCCGGTACGGTGGCGGAATTCGCCGCCGTGACTGAGATCATCTGCCGCGCCGAACCCGATCTGCTGGAGGTGAACATTTCCTGCCCCAACGTGCGCGACGATTTCGGCACGCCCTTCGCCGCCCTGCCCGAAACCGCCGCCGCCGTCACCGCCGCCGTAAAACGCGCCGCAACCTGTCCCATCACCGTGAAACTCGCCCCCAACGTGCCCGACATCGCCCGCATTGCCGCCGCTGTCGTCGAAGCGGGCGCGGACGCCATCACCGCCATCAACACCATGCCCGGCATGGTCATCGACCCCGTTTCGGGTGTCCCCTTCCTGTCGAACCACACCGGCGGCATTTCCGGCGCCGCGCTGAAACCAATCGCCCTGCGCTGCGTCTTCGACATCGCCCGCGCGGTGGATGTGCCCATCATCGGCACGGGCGGGGTGTGCAACGGGCGCGACGCCGTGGAAATGCTCGCCGCCGGGGCGACGGTGGTCGGCGTGGGGACGGCAATCCATCATCGCGGGGTGAATGCGCTGGCGAAAATCAATGCGGAACTGAAAGATTTTATGGCTCAAAATAATTTTGGTTCGATAACCGCACTGCGAGGGCGGGCATTATGAGCACCCTGCCGCAACCCTTCACCATCACCAAAATTGTGGATGAAAATGCTGTCACCCGCACCTTCATTTTGGATGGCGCACTCGCCGCCGAGCCGGGACAATTTGTGATGGCGTGGCTGCCGGGCGTGGACGAAAAACCGTTCAGCCTTGCGGCGGCAAACCCCGTTTCACTGACCATTGCCGCCGTGGGGAACTTCAGCCGCGCCATTCACGCCCGGCGGACGGGCGATGCGCTGTGGCTGCGTGGTCCGCTGGGGCGAGGCTTTCGGCTGCCCGACGCGCCCGCCGGGGCGAAAATAGTGCTGGTCGGCGGGGGATATGGCGTTGCCCCGCTGCGATTTCTGGCGGAAAGGGCGCGGGCACGCGGTTTTTCCGTGCGGGCGATTGTTGGGGCGCGGACGGCGGCGGATTTGCTGCTGTCGGATGCGCTGACGGCGCTGGGGGCGACGGTCATCCCCGCCACCGAAGACGGTTCGGTGGGGCGGCGCGGGCTGGTGACGCACGCCCTGTCGGATGTGCTGGCGGATGCACCGCCCGCGCTGGTCTGCGCCTGCGGACCCGTCGGCATGCTGGCGGTGGTCGGCGAATTGTGCGCCTCGGCGGGTGTGCCGGTGCAACTTTCATGGGAGGCGCACATGCGCTGTGGCATCGGATTGTGCGGCAGTTGCGAGCGGGGCGACGGCTGGCTCACCTGCCTCGATGGACCGGTGGAGCGGTAGTTTTGGTGGTCAGTGGTTGGTTTTCAGTGGTCAGTTTTCAG
>CAZMXX010000332.1:0-4782 GCA_964570315.1 uncultured Anaerolineaceae bacterium
AACGTTCTTTGTTAGGGACAAGCCCAACTGCTTCAGCGTTGGGTAGTTGACCCGCTGAATAGCCGAGCCGCCGCAACTCATCTCTCTTTTTGCGCCATTTGGGACGAACCGCCACCCGAACATCCAAAAAGACACCCGCATCCACCAGCGCTTCTATCTGCGGGCGGGCGCGCTGCCCGATTTGCTTGAGCGTTTTCCCCCCCTGCCCGATGACGATGCCCTTCTGAGAATCACGCTCCACAAAAATTTTGGCGGAAATATAAATCATCCCGTTGGGGCGCTCTTTGAATTCATCCACCAGCACCGCGATGGCGTGCGGTACTTCCTGCCGCAACAATTCCAGCGCCGCTTCCCGAATCAGCTCCGATACAATGAACCGCGTTTGCTGATCGGTGATTTGGTCTTCCGGGAAATAGCGGGGTCCGGGCGGCAGGGTTTGGATGATGGTATCGAGCATGGTGTCGCGGTGCGTGCCATCCGTGGCGGAGAGCGCCAGCGCAACCTCCGGTTCGAGCAGGGCGGTGTACGCCGCCAGCCGCGCTTCGACGGTGGCGGGGGGTATCAAGTCGAGTTTGTTCATTCCCAAAATAACGGGCGGGCACGCTCGCTGCGCCGCCAGCAATTCGGCGACGAGCTTGTCCTCCGGCGTGGGTTGTTCCGAGCCGTCAACGAGCCACAGCACCACGTCCGCATTGGGGATGGTTCGCTTCGCCACTTCCACCAAATATTCCCCGAATTTATGATGGGGCTGATGGATGCCGGGGGTGTCCACAAAGATGATTTGCGCGTGTTCCAGCGTCAAAATGCCCAGCAATTGGTTGCGTGTGGTTTGCGGTTTGGGGCTGACAATGGCGATTTTCTGCCCCAAATAGGCGTTCATCAGGGTACTTTTGCCCACATTGGGACGCCCCACCACCGCCACAAACCCGCTGCGGTGGTCGGGGGGGAGTTGGCTGTCATCAAACATCAATTCGCCGCTCAACTCAGGGTCGGGTTCGGCATCCCAATCGAAATGATCATCATGTGTCATAAAAGCACTCCTGTTTCGCGCGCGGTTATTCCGCCGCCAAACTGAACGGGTTGAAATTGGTGTTGCGGTCGTAATAGTCTTCCGCTTCCGCCGATTTGAGGAAATTGACGATGGCGTAGGTCAGCGGGGTGAACAAAACTTCAATGGAAACTTTGAAAATGTAGTTGGCGACGATCAAGCTCACGACGATTTCCGGGGGGAACACGCCGAACAGGGTAGCAACCATGATGAAAATCACGGTGTCCACCCCTTCGCCAACCAGTGTACTGCCGATGGTGCGCAGCCACAGGTAACGTCCTTCGGTGGCAACTTTCAACTTCGCCAAAATCACCGAATTGGAAAATTCACCGGCGAAATACGCGGTGAGACTCGCCAGCACGATGCCGCCGGAGGCAACGCCGCCCAAAATGACGTCGTATGCGTTTTGCCCCGCGTATTCCTGCCACGCGGCTTCGCCGGGCATAATGCCGATGAGCCAGAATGTCCCCGCCATCAACAGCGCCGCGCCGAAACCCGCCCAGATGATGCGGCGGGAGCGTTTATAGCCGTACACTTCGGTCAGAATATCGCCGAAAATATAGCTGATGGGGAACAAAAGCGTGCCGCCATCAAACGCCAACGGCAAGCCGAAAATACTGATGCCCCAATCGACAATTTTGGCGGCAGAGGCAATGTTGCTGATGAGCAATACGGCGACAAAGGTGGCGGCAACGAAATCGTAATATTTATAACTTCGGTTTTTCATACCAACTCCTCATAAAAAAAACGTAAAACGCAGCGCGATTATAAACAAAATTACGGCATCACGCAATACGTTTTACGTTTTGTGAATCGAGGCTCGTGGTATCAGTCGGCGTTTGGCGCGGCAGATTTCACGTCATCGGTCACTTGTGCTTCAAATTGCTTGAAGTTTTCATTGAACATTGCCGCCAGTTTTTTGGCTTGGGCATCGTAAGCGGCTTTATCCGACCATGTGTTGCGCGGATTGAGGACTTCATCCGGCACATTGGGGCAACTCACCGGAATGTTCAAGCCGAAGATGGGGTCGGTTTCGGTGGGCACATCATCCAATGCCCCATCGAGCGCCGCTTGCACCATCGCGCGGGTGTAGGCGATTTTCATGCGGTTGCCCACGCCATAGGGTCCGCCCGTCCAGCCGGTATTGACCAGCCACACGGTTGCGTCATGCTGGTCGATTTTTTCGCCGAGCAGGCGGGCATATTCGCCCGGAGGCAGCGGCAAAAACGGCGCGCCGAAACACGCGCTGAAAGTCGCCTGCGGTTCGGTGACGCCTTTTTCCGTGCCCGCAACTTTGGCGGTATACCCGGAAAGGAAGTGGTACATCGCCTGCTCGCGGGTGAGTTTTGAAATCGGCGGCAACACACCGAAGGCGTCGGCGGTGAGGAATAGGACATTTTTGGGATGCCCCCCCATACCGCCGGGGTCGGCGTTGGAAATGTGAGTGATGGGATACGCGCCGCGCGTATTTTCGGTGAGCGAGTCATCGTCCAAATCTATATGGCGGGTGATGGTATCCACCATCACATTTTCCAGCACCGTGCCGAAACGGCGGGTGGTGCTGTAAATTTCCGGCTCGGCTTCCGGCGAAAGGCGAATCATCTTGGCGTAACAACCGCCCTCAAAATTGAAGACCCCTTTCTCGCTCCAGCCATGTTCATCGTCACCGATGAGGGTACGGTCGGGCGAGGCGGACAGGGTGGTTTTGCCGGTTCCACTCAAACCGAAGAACAATGCGGTCACACCATCGTCGCCATAGTTCGCCGAGCAATGCATGGGCAACACATTTTTGAAGGGGAGAAGATAGTTCATCACCGTGAATGCGGATTTTTTGATTTCACCGGCATAGCTGGTGCCACCAATGAGAATCAGTTTCTTTTTGAAGTTGACCAGCACAAAGGCTTCGGAGTTTGTGCCGTCCACATTCCGGTCGGCGTGGAATTGCGGCGCGTCAATGATGGTAAATTCCGGCACGTGATGCGCCAATTCTTCTTCCGTGGGTCGAATGAACATATTGCGGGTGAACAGACTGTGCCAAGCATACTGGGTGATGACGCGAATGGGCAGACGATAATCCGGGTCTGCGCCGACGAACACATCCTGCACATACACATCTTTCATTTGCAAAAAGGAAGCCAAGCGGCGATGCAGTTCATCGAAGCGTTCCGGCGGGAAGGGGCGGTTCACATCCCCCCACCAGATGTGTGAATCGGAGGTCGGTTCTTTCACCAGAAATTTGTCGTTGGGAGAGCGTCCGGTGTGATGCCCGGTGCGCACCACCACCGGTCCCAAATGCGACAGAATGCCCTCGCGGCGACGAATGATTTCTTCGTACAACGCTGCCGAAGGGAGATTCCAATATACATCATTTACATTTTTGATACCGTGTGTTTCCAGCCCGACGGGGCTATGGCGTTCGCCAAAGTGTTCGCGCATAATTTACTCCTTTGGGGTAATGGGTAACAACTGCAAATGTAGACACTCAAAGGCTTCAGCATCCACATTTGAAGTTATTCCACGCGGGCGAAACGCTCCTCCAGCGTTTCCAACACAATAGCGGCTTCCACCAATTTGTCCAACGGGTTTTGCGGACCGCGAAAATAGCGGTAATCGCAGGGCATAACATCCAACGTATCTACCAGCACGCGGTGATTGGCGGCGACGCTGTGCGGATTGACCACATGCCACAGCGCAATCTCTTCCAGACTCACGTCATGAATGTTCACCTTCCGAGCGGTGTAATCGAGTGCCGCCGCCCAAGTTGCGGCAACAGGGGGAGAATTCACATCCACCAGCGGGCGGCGTCCGATTGCCACCTGAAAATCCATCCACATCTGCAACGCCGCGCCCACCACCAGCAATGGCACACGATGTTCGGGCATCACATCGGTGAGTTTTTGTTCCACCAAATCCAACCCGCTGCTGAACATCGCCTCAAAGCGTTCCGAAAGCGTCCGGTCGGGTTCCAAAAATATGAAGTTGCCCAAACTCTGACGCATCGCTTCATAATTGCCGATGCGCGCATATGCTTGCGCCAAATACAGATGGTAATTCGGCTGCATCGCATCGAGCGCAATGGCATCGCTGAAGGCATCAATGGCTTCTTCTATTTCCCATGCTTGATAATGAGCCAGCCCAATTTCGCACAGGTGTGTGGCGCGAGATTCCGCAATAGAGGTATTCATACGGGTTATTATAAAAAAACTCACCGCAAAAAACAAGACTTCTATGTTTCCGAGTCATTGCGATGAGAGTTACCTGAAAAACGCTTTTTGAATATTTATGCGTCAGCCGGTGATACCACCGCATCCGTGTTGAGCGTCACGTCGGTTTCTTCGGCGGGCAGCATGTTTTCTTCCCGCAAAAGTTGGGTCAACGCCGCCGCCGAAACTTCCAGCATGGACATGTCCGGCTCGCGGGTGGTTAAATTTTGCAGCCACAAGCCGGGCGCAACCAGCATTTTCATCAGGGGATTATCCATATGCGCGGCGCTGAATTTCAAAAATTCATAGGCGATGCCGGCAATCACCGGAATCAACACGATGCGGGAAATGATGCGAATCCACAGCGACGGCGTTCCAAACAGCACAAACACGAAAATGGAAATGACCATCACAATCAGCAAAAATGCCGTGCCACACCGGGGATGCACCACCGTGTGTTTCGCCATCTTTTCGGGGACGAGTTCCACGCCGCATTCATAGGCGTTGATGGCTTTGTGTTCCGCGCCATGA
>CAZMXX010000333.1:0-4776 GCA_964570315.1 uncultured Anaerolineaceae bacterium
AGTTTCGACAAGCTATCTTCCCGAAACTGTCTGCATTATAGCAAAGAAATATCCCCGGAGCAAGGCTTTTAACCCGAGCGGCAGGGGGGAGCTTGCACGCCGGAAAGGGCACGGGAACGTTCCGGGAGGTGTCCAATGCTGTTCACCACAGCTTCACGAGTAATCCGGGGAAATGTCGGCGTGGAACAGGACGGGGCAGGCTATTTTCGTTGCCAAACGTGCGGGAGGGTGCGAAATGGCTAGCATAACCCTGCCGTTTTTCAAATGCAATGCACTTCGTATGGGGCATATGCGGGGCAGGCAGGGCTATTGTCTGTGGAAAGCCCGGGTTGTGCCGGCCCCCCTCAGCCAAATCCCGTGCCATTTTGAAAGTGGCCGGCGTGGGACTGGGGCAGGATGGGAGGATGTCTGTGTGGGGCAGATGATTGTTCGCAGGGCAGACACGGTTTTATCCGGGGATATTCCGGGATAAATATGGGGGGAGATACATCATTGAGTTTGCATAACAACAAGAAAGCGCGAGACGGATAGCTGTCTCGCGCTTTCTGCTTAAAGGCTGGGGACTATTGCAAAATTTGGTATCCAAAATATGTTATTGCCATTCACGTCGCAATTCCCGCTGATAGGTTACGCCGTCTTTTCCCCACGCTAAAATACCACTGTAGTTCAAGCGTTTCAAGTGGGAGATATAAACGCGCAAGAGTTCTTGCAGCATTTTGTCTGTATCGCCATTGAAACGCTGTTCCAGCAGTTCCGTCAATTGTCGTTTTAGTTTTTTGTCTTCAATTTGCAGGGTATTCATCGGTTTAACCTCACCCCCTTGTTTTTACTTAACGATATTGTAGCATAGTTTACGTGATAAGAAACAAGCGGAACGAGAACCGGGATTGGCTATACCGTGTTGTGTTGTCTGCTTCGTACTACCCCGCCGCGCGAAGCGCCATATACTGCGCCACGTCTGCCGGGGTGACGGCGGTGGCAGCCGCTGTCGGCGCTGCCCGGCGTTGTGGCGGTGTGACGGCCAAGCGGCGATGGTCAAGCCGGCGGGTACGGCGGGCGGTGAAGAGTGTTTCCTGTATCGGTTGCACCGTTGGACGCAGGGTTTCAAACAGGGTCGCGGCGGTGTTGGGGGCGATGTAGGCAGCCACCGCCCGGGTGAGCCGGTCGCGCAGGTCATCGTCCACCCCGTCGTAGTCGAAGATTTCCTGCCCACCGAAATAGTGGAAGTCGCGGTCATATTGCGCCGCAGCGTCCGCCCGCTGTTCGGCAGTCCAGCCACCATCGGCGGTGGACATTTCATTGAGATTGAATTGCTTGTAAGCCTCATAAACCTGCGCTTCCTGTTCGAGCAAGATATCCACCAGCGCCGGGTAGATGAGTTGCATTTCCTCGATGAGGGCGCGATTGAGGTCGGGGGCATGGTCAATCCATTCATCGCCCCAGTCTTCAACCCCTTCCAGCGTTCCGCCGAACTGCTCGATGAAGGCGACCAGCCAGCTCAATCCTTCATCGAAGTAGGCTGTCCAGAAATACCGTTTGTCGCCGGCAGCCGGGGCAGTGGTGTCGGGGGCGAACCGGTCAAATCCGCCGCGGGTGATGAGATGGCGGTAGATGGCGTCGCTGAAGTCCTCATAGCGGAAACCGTGGCGAATGAAGTGACGCCAATCATCCAGCAGTGTGTTCATCGAACACCTCCGTTTCCGACACGTAAGGCGTCGGCGTTGTTTTCTCGACGGTCAGGCGCGTTGTGTCTGCCGGCTGTGTTTGGTCGCGTTCAAAGACCGAAGCCTGGGTAGAAACCGGTTGCGGCGTGGCGGACTGCGCTTCAAAGAGGGTCGGTGCGGCGCTGTCGGCGATGGCAGTTTGCGCCGCTCGGCGTAATTTATCGCGCACCGCCGCGGTGACCGGTTGATATTGGGCATAATCCCGCAGGGGGTAGAGGTCTTCGTAGATCGTCGCCAGATGTTGCAGGCGTCGGCTGTCCGCGTCGGGGTTCAGTTCGCGCAGTTCCGCCCATTTTTCGGCGTCGTGCGCGGCGATGGCTTCTGCTTCCAGCACGGTGATGAAAACCTCAAAGAGCAGCCGCATGTCGGTGATCATTGCTTCGTTCAGGTCGGCGCCGGTGCGGCTGTCCATCCAGTCGGGCAAACCCAGTTCTGCCGAGCGCAGGTCGCCCCCGAACTGGTTGATGAAACGGGCGAAATGCCCGAAGTCGTGGTCGAAATACACCGCCCAGAAGGTGCGGCGGTCGTAATGGGCGATGAACGAAGCGTGCCCGATGAGATGGTGGTAGAGCGCCTCGCTGAAATCTTCTTCCCGAAAGCCGTGGCGGATGAAGGTGCGCCAGTCGCGCAGGATTGCTTCTTTTTGGTCGGCGGTCAACCATTGCTCGTCACTGAACATAGCTGCCTCCGATGATGGCTTGCGCCCGGCTCAAGTCGGCGGGAGGGATGTCGTCCACGGCGCGCGTCCAGTCAATGACCAGCAGCGCGGCAGCCAATGCCTGCGCGCGGTCGCGGTTGGGGAAGGGCGTTTGGTTCAGCTGTCGTCCGCTGCCGAGATGGGTGACGTTCCAGCGACGGTCATCTTCGACAATGCGCCCGTCGGACAGGGTTTCAATAGCCGGGGTGAGCGCCAAGCCGGTGTCGCGTCCGGAGGCGGTGCGCACGATGAAGGCGTTGCGGGTGATGGTGTGCCACTGTTCGCGCCCGTCGTCCGGACGGATGAGGACGGCGACCGGCTGTTCGAGCAGGGTGGTCGGAGGGGCAGCCGGTGGGGCGGGATAGGGATAGGGAGAGGGTGCAGCCCCATTGCCATTGCCATTGGGATAGGGATAGGGATAGGGATGAGGATAGGGTGCGCCGGTGTAGCCCCCGTAATATCCACCCGGATTGCGCGGCGGGGTGTTCGTCGGCAGCGGGCGCGTTCCGCCCGACGGCGGGGTCAGGTCGGAGTAGGGGGTCGGCGAGGGCAGGTCGTTGTCCCGCTCGGTCGGGTCGACCAGCAGCCAGTTGAGCAGGTAAAGTCCCTGTTTCAGCGCCCGCAGGGGCGGAACGAGGGCGTCCAATTCGTTGGTATCGCCCAGAAAACCGGCGAGGGTATCGGGCGCGGTCAGCCCCAGCGCCAGCGGCACCGCCTGCGGGTAGCTCAGCGGGCGGTCGAAATAGAAGGCGCGATTGGGAAAAGTCAGCAGCATCAGGGTACTGAGCGTGCGCGTCTCACCCCACAGGTATATCTTCAGGGTGAAGACGTGCCAGGTACGCCCGCCTTCGTGAAAGTAATAGCTGTCGGTCATCTCGGCGATGGCTGCCAGCCAAGCGGGGCGCAGGCGGTTCCAGTGGGTATGGTACGAACTGCGGCGGATGACAATGCCGCGTACCGTGTCGAGGGCTGCGCCGTGGATGGCGGTGCGGATGAGCGTGGTCGTCAGGGTGGATATGACCTGTTGTGCCAGATGAGCCCCCAGCAGCAGGGCCACGCCCTTCAGCTTGCGGGGACTGAAATAGTCGGTCGTCACCCGGCGTACGGCGTTGCCCATTGCGTCGGGGCGGGTGATATCCACCCCGGCGTAGGTCTGCCAGTCGCTGACGGTGTCGAGATAGCGGCGCAGGTAATCGGTCACGCCGTTGCGTTTAAGGGGAGAGATGTGGGTCGGATGGGTGATATTCATGGGTTTTCCTCCAAATTGAGTTAAAAGGTTTTTACCGCAGAGGCGCGGAGACACAGAGGGTGTAGATTTTAGAGAAAATTTAACGATGCGTTTTCTCCGGGTCTCTGTTTCTCTGTGGTTCATTTACCGGTTCAAGCAAAGCGCGGATCATCTGTCCGCCGAAGCCGTTCAGTCCGTAGAGCTTGGCGTTGATGCGCGCCATCAGGACGCAGGTTTCATCAATATCGGCGCCGTAGAATTGCACCAGTCCGAGGTAGAGCATCCACTTGGGGAACAGCTCCGCCGCGGCGAGGAGCAGTACCCCGGAGCCAAGCGCGGGATCCATCACGCTGATCGGCTCATAATGCGGCGCAATCTCCGCCCAGTGTTCCGCCAGCCAGGCGGGCAGGTCGGCGGGGAAATCTTCTAACAGCACTGTGTTGTCGCGTAAAGCGCTCAAACGCCCCATCAGGCGCGCGGCTTTGAGCCCGGCGGACGCGCCGGGGGCGTTGGTTGCCGCTTCCGCCGCGGCCATCAACCGCTCGATGACCATCCGGGGAGCGTCGCCGAGGGTGAGGTGCGCCATCATGCGGGCGATTTCCCACGGGGTGAAATATTGCCCGGCATATTTGTTCTCGGCGTTGAGTGCCATATAAACCGTGCCGACGATGTCGAAATAGCCGGTCGCCGCACTTTCCAGCAGCAGTCCGGCTGCTTTGCCGAAGTTGGTCTCGGCATTGAGGTGGGGGTAGGTCTTGTGAATGTGGTCGAACAATGCGGCAATCTCGGGCGGGTCGTCCGCCAATCTGCCGGTTTGCGCCACCGAGGCTGCGTGGGCGGGCAGCATGGTCAGCATGGCGTCCACCTGTTGCAGCCAGTCGGCAAAGACGCGGTCCACCCGGCGGTGATGGCGCGCCGCAATCCGTTCCAGCATGCGTTGAATCTCAAGCGCCGTTCGCTGTTGCAAACCATCCGGATGACCGGACGCCGGTAAAGCCTTTATCTGCGCAAATCTGCGTAAATCCGCGTCCGAAGGGTCAGTTTGTTTTTTACGTTTTCGTTTTGCCATGTGGGTCTCCAATCATAAGGTGTAAGATGCCATCCCGCACCGTCACGCGGATGACGGC
>CAZMXX010000334.1:0-4761 GCA_964570315.1 uncultured Anaerolineaceae bacterium
GGCTGGACACGTTCATCTATCTGACCATCGGCACGGGCATCGGTGGGGGCGCAATGGTCAACGGCGCTTTGTTGCACGGGTTGGTTCATCCTGAAATGGGGCACATCCTGCTCCCCCCCCACCCTGACGACCCGCATCCGGCAGGGTTTTGCCCCTTTCACGGCAATTGCATGGAAGGTATGGCGAATGGTCCCGCCATTGAAAAACGGTGGGGCAAAAAAGCGGAAACTCTGCCCGCCGACCATCCGGCGTGGGCGCTGGAAGCGCACTATTTGGCGGCGGGGCTGGCAAATCTGATTTGTGCGCTATCGCCGCAGCGCATTATTTTGGGCGGCGGGGTGATGCAGCAAACGCAATTGTTCCCGCCGGTGCGCACGCGGGTGACGGAATTGTTGAACGGGTATGTGCAATCGCCGCAGATTTTGCAGGCAATTGATGCCTATATCGTCCCTCCGGCGCTGGGCAACCAAGCGGGTGTGCTGGGCGCAATTGCACTGGCAGAGCAAGCCGCATCATCGGCATAGATAAACCGGAATTCCAATTGAACCCGACCCAAAAACCACCCAATGTGCAACGCTTTTCAAAAAGCAATCAAAATGGAACGCAGATGATTATAATGTCCTGTGGGTACACGGATAAAATTAATTTCCGCTGATTTTTAAAAATTTATCCGTGAAAATTCGGAAAATTCGCGTTATCTATGTTCTATTTTGCCATCTTCCGAGAAGTTGCACATCAGATAAAAACTGTTTTCCCCAAAAAATCGTGATTTCCCGTGCGGGGGGGATGAAATCGTGTAAATTTTGTGGTATAATAATAGCATCAGCTTTATTGAAGGCAGTTGAAATAAGGGGAGGCAGGCTTATGCAAACGACTATGCGTTGGGTGCGGATTGTGGCGCGCGTGGGGAGCATTATTAGCGTTGCGGTGCTATTATTGTTTTTTTTGGGGGGGGGACTGTTAGACCCGCATGTTGCCCCACCGACACCATCGGAATGGATAATGATTCTGTTCTTTCCGGTGGGGGTCGTCATTGGGATGATTGAAGGGTGGCGGTACGAAAAAGCCGGTGGCTGGATTACCGTCTTCAGCCTGATTGTGTTTTACATTCTCAATTTGGTGGTAAAGGGAACACTGCCGCGCGATTTGTATTTTCTGCTGTTCTCTGCGCCGGGATTTTTGTTCCTGCTGGTCGCCAAGCTGGATGAAACACAACCTGACATTCAATCTCAACCCCAACCCCGGAAAATCTTACAAGATCATTAAAAAAGGGCGAGGAAATTTCCCCGCCCTTTTTTGTACGATGATTATTTAATAACCAACGGCAGATAAACTTTCCATTTAACCAACGGCGATTCAAACGCGCCGATGTCGCAGGTGGCGGTGCTGTCACCATCGCCATCAATGGGACGAGCCGTGCCGCGCTGGTCGGTGGCGGGGCAGGAGGCGTTGTCGCCGCCGTCGAGGGCGGGGCTGGGGCGCAGCAATGCGTGCGTCCACGTGTCGCCGCCGTTATCCGCCAGCGATTGCAGGTACGGATTCACGCCGGTTTTGTCGCCGGTGGCGGTCAGTCCGCAGGTGTCGGTGCTTTCAAGATTGTACCCTTGCGAGACGAGATTCGCCGCACCCGAACTGGTGGTGTCGCATACGTCCACGCCCGCCGGCGCCGCCAAAATACTGCTCTTCACGGTGAATGTGCCGCCATTGAAGATGGCATTCCCGCCGGTATTGTTGACGAGCGTGCTGTTGCGCATGGTCATAGTTCCCCCGTTGGAGATACCGCCGGTGTTCCCGCTGATGGTGCTGTTGAAGATGTCCACCATCCCGCTATTTTGGTTGTGGATGGACTCCGTGCTGTTCCCTGAAACGGTTGAATTTTCCAGCCAAAGTTTTCCCCCATTCACAAAAATTGTGCCAACGGAGTTGCCGGTTGTTTTATTCTGGTCGAAAGTGCTGTTGGTAGCAGTCACGCTCCCCGTGCTGTAGATGTACAGCGCGCCACCATGATTCGCGGTATTGCTGTAAACCCGCACCTGCGAGAGCGTCAGCACGCCGGAGACATACGCGCCGCCGCCGCTGCCGGCTCCGCCACGCCCGCTGCCGTGTTGAATGGTCATTTTTGACAGCGCCACGGTGGTGTTGAAGGCAATATCGAACACCGAATCCGATGAGCCGCCATCCACGAACGTTTGGTTGCGACCCGCGCCGACGAAGGTCAGCGACTTGTTCACCGAGAGGTTTTCGGTATAAGTGCCGGCGGCGATGGTGATGGTATCGTTGTTACCGGCTTTGCCCATCGCCCCGCCGATGGTTTTGCAGGCGGTGGCAGGGGAAAGACAGTCGTTGCTGTCGCTACCGGTGGCATCGTTCACATACCAACTGGAAAGAACGATGGTGTGCGAATCTGTTTGTGTGCCCAACCCGTTGTCCACCGTCACGGTGATGTTTTTCGTCCCTTCAGTCGTCCAATGGAAGTCAACCGCATCGGTTGTGCCCTGCCCGGTATGCACCACCGGCGATTGTTCATCCGCCTGCCAAGTGTAGGTGATGGGCTGGGTGGCGTTGGACGGCGAAACAGTGGCGTTGAAGGTGTAGGTCGGTCCGGTTGAACCGGAGGTCGCGCCGGAGATTGTCACGCCGGCGATGGCTTGCGTCCCCTGCGTCAGGTTGATGCTGTGGGTGCCGGTCTGTTGCGTCACGCCGTTATCCACCGTAACCGTAACCACCTGCCCGCCGGCAACACTCCAATTGAATGATACCGTATCGGTGATGCTTTTCCCGGTATGGGTAATGGGTGACTGGTTGGTGGCTTGCCACACGTAGGTGATGGGAATGCTGGCGGTAATGGGTGTGACCGCGGCAGAGAACGTTTCGCTGCTGTTGGTGAAACCGGAGGCGTTGCCGGAGATGCTCACGCCGGTGATGCCCTGCCGCACAAATTCAAACGCACCGATGTCGCAGGTGGCGGTGCTGTCGCCGTTGCCATCCACGGGACGGGTTGTGCCGCGCTGGTCGGTGGCGGGACAGGTGGCGTTGTTGCCCGCGTCGATGGCGGGGCTGTTGAGCGGCAAGCCGTGGGTTTGGGTGTCGCCGCCGTTATCGCCGAGGGGAAGCAAAAGCGGGTCAGTGGAAGAGTGGTCGCCGGTGTTGGCAAAGCCGCAGGTTGTGCCGCTATCGATGTTATATCCACCGGAGGTGAGAGTTCCGCCATTGAAGCAATTTGTACCGTTACCACTGTTGGCGACGATGGAATTTGCGATGGTCACAGAACTGTAATTCGATATCCCATACAGCGCGTTGTTGGCAATTGTACTGAATTGAATGTCAACGTTTATGCCGTTTGTGGTTACAATACCCTCATAACTGTTGCCGCTGACGGTAACATTGGTCAATGTGGCTGCCTTCGTACTTTGCAGGTGCAAGCCTTCCATATTGTTGTTGGAAACAGTGGAATTTTCAACCGACAGTTCCCCGGCGGAGTCAAGCCAGATGGCGGCGCTGCTCGCGCCACCTGTATTCCCATCCACCGTGCTGTTTTTCAGGGTGAGCAATCCGTCGTAGATGTAAATAGCACCACCGGCACTACTGTCATTCCCCGTGAATTTAATTTTTGACAAGGTGGTATTTCCACTGCTGTTAATAGCCCCCCCAACACCACTTGAGCCATTTTGCAGAGTCATCCCGGAGATACTGACCGTTTTGCCGAGACCAATGGTGAAAATCGTGCCACTTGCATTCCCGTCCACAACGGTTTGGTCAACCCCCGCGCCGGTGATGATGAGCGATTTGTTCAAAGTGTTGGTTTCGGTATAGGTGCCGGCGGCAACGGTGATGGTATCGCCGTCCGTCGCTTTGCCCACCGCCCCGCCGATGGTTTTGCAGGCGGTGGTGGCGGATTGGCAATCATTCGCATCGTCGCCGGTGGCAGCATCCACATACCAGCTCCACAGTCGAATCGTGTGGATATCCACCTGTGACCCCACTTCGTTGGTGGCAGTCACGGTGATGGTTTTCGTCCCTTCGGTCGTCCACTTGAAAGTAACGGAATCGGTGATGCCCATACCGGTATGCACCACCGGCGATTGCCCATCCGCCTGCCATGAATAGGTGATGGGTTGAGTGGCGTTGGATGGCGAAACATCCGCATTGAAAGTGAACGTGCCGCCCAGTGAGCCGGAAGTCGCCCCGGAAATCACCACGCCGGTGATGGCTTGCGTCCCCGCCGTCACCGTGAAGGCGTGGGTGTCGGTTTGGGAACCCAATCCGTTGTTCACCGTGACGGTGACAACTTGTGCCCCCGTGCCTGCCCAAGTGAAAGACATCGAATCGGTGAGACCTTTGCCCGTATGGGTGACGGGCGTTTGGTTGGTGGCTTCCCACACATAGGTGATGGGCTGGGTGGCGGTGACCGGGGAAACCGTAGCGACGAATGTATGTCCGCTATTGACCAACCCGTCGGTGTTGCCGGAGATGGTCACGGAAATCGGCGCTTGCCGCACCAACTCAAATGCGCCGATGTCACAAGTGGCGGTGGTGTCGCCGTCGCCATCCTGAGGGCGGGTCGTGCCGCGCTGGTCGGTGGCGGGACAGGTGACGTTGTTGCCCGCGTCAATGGCGGGGCTATTGAGCAGCAAACCGTGGGTTTGGGTACTGCCGCCGTAATCGCCGAGGGGACGCGAAAGCGGTTCGGTGGGAGGATCGTCGCGGCTGTTGTCACAGCCACACGCCGTACCGCTGTCGCGGTAGTAAACCAAAGACGTG
>CAZMXX010000335.1:0-4759 GCA_964570315.1 uncultured Anaerolineaceae bacterium
ATCCGGGGAAGCCCACCAAAGCCGAGTTAAGGGGAACTCGGTGTAAAGACGGACGTGCAGGTCTTTTTGCAATGCCGGGTCAGCCAACATCAATCCGTTCCACTCCGGCGAGGCAATTTCGAGCAAGTTAACCAAGCTGAAGCTGAGCGTATCATCTCCCTCACGTACAATGGGCCAAATTTTGTTGTACACTTGGGCGGCATCTGTATTCAAACCCTTGATAATCACCTTGCCCTCATAAGTTGAGGTTACATCGCGGGTATCTAACGCCAAAATATTTTCATAACGCAAGGCAAAGTCGTAATAACGTCGAATGACGTCAGCCAATTCATTGCTCATCTGTCCATATTTGGGGAAGTAGGGGTCGGAAAGAATGCCCCCCGGCTCACCCAGTTCAATGTGAGACCCGCCACTGGCAAAAATCACCGCTTCAGCCAACTGAACATTGCGTTCACGAAGCGGGTCTATGTATGCCGCCAGCACAACGGGGCGTCCTCCACCCAGCGATTGGGCGTTCACAATGATTTCATACAAGTCTTGATATAGGGTATACGGTGCCCAAACTTCGATGTATATGAAATCCTGGCGCGATGCCGCTGCCGTCTCAATGGGCCAGTTGGTGACATAGTTAAAAACAACGTTGCTGCCCGGTTTCACGGCGGAGGCTGTTTTTTGGGTTAGGTTTATGAACCCCGGAATTGATGCCGCCAAGTCCAGCTTGTTCCCGTCAATATCATAAGCAATCTTGGGTGCGCCGTATTGATCAAGATGGATACCGTCGAATTCTGTTTGGGTCAGGATTGCGGTAAATTCGCGCATCAAATGGGCTGCCCATGGTGAATTCGGGTCGGGATTCATGATGACCAGAAAATTATCCCCAAAGAATTCGGGTTTACCGTCTTCTTTATAAAGCGCCCAGTCAGGGTGCGTTTCAAAAAAGGGGACGGAAGCGCCATAGATTGCCGTGTAAGGCATCGCAGCGATATTGTGGGCGTGCGCCGCTTCAATTAAAGCGTCAATCGTCCGGCGTGAAATCGTCTGCCCGAGCAAGTCCTGATACGGTTCCTCGGCGGTTAAATAGGTTTCATGGCGATACATCCAGTCGTAAAACTGTAGCCCATTAATGTGATAGCGGCTCAACCAGCTCATTGTTTCATCCAAATTGTTCCGACCGGGCGAAAAATCAGTCAGGAATCCGTAACGCGGTGCTTGCGTCCAGCTCTCCAGAACATCGAAGGCGGTATGTGCCCGTGCCAATGGCTGCCCGGTTGCACTGCGGACTACCATATCCGCACCGTACCCTTTAGGGGCATCCGTCGGCGGACGCCACGATAGTTGCAACGTTTCCCGCTCGCCCGGCGATATTTTTGCCACCTGGGTTAGGCGGGTCACTTCTTGAGAGAGATATTTAATTGAAACATCCACATCAATATTAAGGGGTTCCGATGAAGAATTGGTGACTGTAATCAATAATTCAACCGGAGTACCGGGTTTGTAAACTGATTTATGGGGCTGAAAACTGACAACCTGAATACTATCCATTGGCAACGCCTCCAAAGTGGGGGGAGATTGTGAAAAGGGGGAAACATTAATCCGGCAACCAGTCAGAAATATGGCTATTCCCAGCCACAAAAATAAACTGAGCGAGCGATATTTGCGAAACATCATCCTTTGATTGCCCCGGAGGTAAGCCCCTTGATGAAATATTTTTGTAAAGAGATGAAAACAATCAGTACCGGCACAACGGCAATTAATGACCCGGCGAAGATGAGCCCCCAGTCTGACGCATGAGCACCCTGTAAATTGGCGATGGCGATGGGTAATGTCCGTTTTGCCGGTTCATTGATGGTGGTCAATGCCCAGATATATTCATCCCATGCGCCCAGAAAGGTGAAAATGGCAACGGTAGCCAAAGCCGGGGTAGATAACGGTATCAGCACCCGAAAGAAAATGGTCAGATGAGTTCCCCCGTCAATGAGGACAGCTTCCTCTAATTCACGGGGAAGTTGTTCAAAAAAACCCCGCAAAAGAAATGTGTTGAACGCAATGCCGGCAGCGGTGTAAACCAAAACCAAACCGGTCAGAGTGTTCAGCAGCTTGAAGCTGGCGGCTAACATAAACTGAGGAATAATTAGCATCATACCGGGGATCATCAGGGTAGCCAGCAAGATATAATACAGCGTATTTTTGCCCGGAAACTCAAAGCGGGCGAAGGCATAGGCAACCGTCGATGAAAAAAAGAGTTGCAGCCCGGTGGTGATTAAGGCAACTTGCATGCTATTCAAGAAATAACGTCCGAAGTTGTTCGCATTCCAAGCCGAAACAAAGTTATCCAGTGTCGGTTGGGCGGGGATGAAGCGAGGGGGAAATTCAAACACGTATACTTGCCCTTTTAAAGACGTGGAAATCATATAAAGAAAAGGGAGCATCATGAACACTGCCCCTATGCTGAGCGCCAGAACGAGCAATGCCTGGTTCACCTGTTGACGTAAGCGTAACCCCATCTTGATTCTCTCCTAACTCCCGATTAATACTCAACCCGTTGTTGCAAAAACCGTATCTGAATAAAGTTGACCCCAAAAATAAGTGCAGCCAGCATGTAAGATAGGGCCGCCCCGTAACCAAATTCCATATATTTAAACCCCTGATTATACATATAACTGAGCAAGACCTCGGTGCGTTGGAGGGGACCCCCACCCGTAATCAGATAAATTGAAATGAACGCTTGAAACCCGCCGATGATCAACATAACCAGAACAAAAATAAGGGTCGGTCGAATTAACGGCAACGTGATGCGCCAGAAACGGTCCCATTTGCTGGCGCCATCAATCGCTGCCACTTCATAAAAGACCACCGGGATACTCTGCAAAGCGGCTAAGAAAATAATCATGCTCCAACCAATGCCCTTCCAGATACCCAAGCTTAGAATGGCGACCCAAGAGGTGCCGGCGTTGCTTAACCAAGGGACGTAATCGGGCAATACATGGAACACATCAACCATAAGATAGTTCACCAGCCCGGAGGGGTTTGAGTTAAACAGATACTTAAACAAAATTGATATTACGACCCAAGAGGTTATCACCGGCAGATAATAAATTGTCCGAAAGGTGGTTCGGGCGAACACAACCTGGTCTACCATCAATGCCACGGATAAGCCCAGAAACATCTGTCCAATGACGGTCACCACCGCATACATCACGGTATTCCGCAATGCCAGCCAGAAGACCGGATCACCGAAGGCGCGGGTGTAATTTGCGCTACCAATGAAGGTGCTAACCTGTCCGGGAATGGGGTTCCAGTCGTACAGGCTGATTTGAAATGCTTTGAGCAATGGATACGCGGTCCAAGCCAGAAACAGAAGCAACCCCGGCAGTAAAAACAGGTATGGCGTCAGATTTATTCGCTTCCGACAACGCTTATCCTTCCGCGTCATTTTTCCTCTTGCCCGGACAAAAACTTCGGTGATATTCTTGACGACATTCACCCTTTATCTCCTCTGAAAATATGTTTGAAGGGCGGGGGGCGGGAAGTGTACTCCCAATCCCCCCTGTATTTTCATCTATATTGAGAAAACGCCCTTCAATACCCCGCCGATGTACATGGACGGGTACGCATTACTTGCTTGCCAATAGCGCGTCAATTTCGGCGGCGGCATCATCCAGGGCTTGTTGCGGGGTTTTTTCTTCACGTAAAATAGATTGCCCGGCATTGGTGATAATTTCATCCATTTTCGTCCATGCGGGATGCGGAGTGCGAGCTTTAGCCGTTTTGAGTTGTTCCAGAAAAATGCCGTAATAGGGATGGTTCTGAATATAGTCACTTTCAACCAATTCATTGAGAACCATCAACTGTCCTACTTCAGCCATTTTGGTCTGGTATTCAGGAGAGAGGGTGAAGCGGATGAATTCCAGCGCCGCATCTTTGTTGGGTGATTGTTGCAACACAACAATGTCTTCTCCACCAACGACCGAAACCGAACCGCCAGCGCCAGCCGGCATCAGCGTGGCATGGAGTTGTTTGTCGGGGAATTGCCCTTCGTAGATGGGGTACATCCAAGGTCCATCAATGTAGTTTGCATACAGGTCTTGAGCGTAACCCGTACCGGCATCAACGCCACTGCCCAGCACCGAGGGAGCCATGCAACCATCTTTATAGAATTTTAGCAAAAACTCATACGCTTGGACTGTTTCCGGACCATTCAGATAACCGGTTGCGGTTGTGACGTCGGGGTCGGTAATTGCCCCGCCAAAACTCCAAATCCACGGCAAAACCGCCCAGGCATAGGTGCCACCGTCGGCAAATACGTATTTGTCCTCACCCAAAGCCTTGATTGCCGCACATTGGGCGAGCACATCGTCTATTGTTTTCGGCGGTGCGGCAA
This sequence comes from uncultured Anaerolineaceae bacterium, assembly GCA_964570315.1. Lineage (GTDB taxonomy): Bacteria > Chloroflexota > Anaerolineae > 4572-78 > 4572-78 > JANTHQ01. Next base: position 4,382 of record CAZMXX010000335.1, read on the forward strand.
TGCCGGCGGCATCATACATTTCCTTGTTCCAGAACCAAACGCGGGTATTGGTATCCAGAGGAAGCCCATAATAATGACCATTCCAGAAGTTGGTTGAAAGGGGACCGGAGAAAACTTTTTCTTTGTAGGTGTTAAAGTCCGGCATAATTTCATCTAAGGGAGCCAGTGCGCCCAGGTTTGCCAGTTCCGGAACCCAGATGATGTCAGCTCGAATCAGGTTCGGCGCAACCCCACCCGCCATTGAAGTCAGAAGCTTTTGCCGGAATTCACCATAAGGCACAGACAAAGATTAGACTTTGATATTGGGATGTTTTGATTCAAACATAATAATGAATGTTCCCGTCATCATTTCATTTTCCGGCGATACTTCATCTGTTT
>CAZMXX010000336.1:0-4722 GCA_964570315.1 uncultured Anaerolineaceae bacterium
GTTTTGTCCGCTCCATTATCTCACATCCTGCCTAAAAACTGAAACGCACCCAATGATACGCCGAGACTACCATTTTTCCAAGTTTGTGTTATACTATGACTGTTGTAACAGGATAGTCCGCTGATAGCGGCATCCCGATGGTGGGCGTTGCGATAACCGACGCCTTTTTTTGTTGGAAACAGGAGGACATGATGTTGAAAAAACGTTTCTTCAAAACCAAAGACACCTGCAAAGTTACGTTTGAATTGCCCGAAGCCATTGAAGCGAAATCGGCGGCATTAGCCGGTGATTTCAACGGCTGGGATGCGAATGCAACCCCGCTGAAAAAGGTGAAAGGCACTTGGAAAGTAACGCTGGAATTGGAAAAAGGACGTGAATACCAGTATCGCTATTTCGTCAATGGCGCGGAATGGTACAACGATTGGCATGCCGACAAGTATGTCCCCAACAATGTTGATGGTGACAATTCGGTGGTCGTGACAGTAAACTGAACCACCCTGTCGCTTTCCCGGTGGCAATGGCTGCCGGGAAAGTGATTCTGTCTCGATGTGTTTGCGCGGCAATTCATATCGATAAAATTACCTGCCGCAATAGGATACATATGCAATTCATAGATTTTAATATTGACCCCCGCATGCAGAAAAATTTGCGGGCGATGGGCTTTGAAGTTCCCACACCCATCCAAAGCGCGACTGTTCCGCAGGCGCTAACCGGGCGAGACATTCTCGGTTCTGCGGAGACCGGCACCGGAAAAACAGCGGCATTTTTGCTCCCGCTGCTCCAAAAACTACTGGATACACCGACTTCGCGCCACCCCCGCGCCTTAGTGCTTGTTCCCACCCGTGAGTTGGCGCTTCAGGTGGCGGAACAGGCAACCCAACTGAGTAAAAGCCTTCCATTGAAAGTTACTACCGTTTACGGCGGCGTTGGCATCAGTCCGCAGACCAAAACCCTCAGACAAGGGGTTGATGTGGTCATCGCCACGCCCGGACGCCTGCTCGACCACGTGGGTCGGGGCAACATCAAATTTTCCGATGTGCAGGTATTTGTGCTGGATGAAGCTGACCGGATGCTGGACATCGGCTTTCTGCCCGACATTCGGCGGGTGGTGCGACTGTTGCCCAAAGAACGGCAAACTATGCTTTTCTCGGCGACCCTGAAACCGATTGTCAGCCTGTCCCGTGAAGTGACCCGCGACCCGGTGCGGGTGGAAGTGGAAAAAACCGTCACCCCCGATGCCATTGAGCAGGTGTTGTTCCCGGTTCCGGGGCATCTGAAATTTCAATTGTTGATTGAGTTGCTGAAAGATGAATCGGCGGACAGTGTGCTGATTTTCACGCGCACCAAACGCCGCGCCGACCGCATTGTGCACAAGTTGAAACGGGAAAAAGTTTCGGCGGCGGTCATTCACGGCGACCGCTCGCAGGGGCAGCGGGTGCGCGCGCTGGAATCATTCCGGGCGGGAAAAACCCGCGTGCTGGTGGCAACCGACATCGCTGCCCGTGGTATTGACGTGGAAGGCATCTCGCACGTGATTAATTATGATGTGCCGCAGCAGGCGGAAGATTACGTGCATCGTATCGGGCGCACCGGGCGCGCCGAGGCGGTGGGCAATGCCTTCACTTTTGTTGCGCCGGATGATGAACGGATGGTGCATCGAATTGAATATGTGCTGGGGCAGAAACTTCCCCGCCGGCAGGTGGATGGGATTGATTACAGCGTGCCGGTGGTACGTCGCCCGTCCCCGGAGGAAATTCGGAAATACGTGGAAGCCAACCGGCGAAAGAAAGAAGCGGCGGCTGCTGAAGCGGTGGCTACTGTCACCAAAAAGCATCGCCGACGCCGCCCGCGCCGGCGAAACAAAAGCGCCGCCCCCGCGAAATCGAACTAATTCGCCGGACACCCACACGCCGAAACGTTGCTCGTTTCGGCGTTTTTTGTGGGCAAAATATCCCTCCCCCGGTGAGATTTCGGCGCAAACAACCCTCTCTATGCCGAATGGGATAGTCTCCCTATATCCTTTGGCGAAAAACTCTCCCCAAAAAGCATATAACAAAATAGGCTGTTTGCCAATAGACGATTGACCGGAAATTTACTATAGTTTAAGTAGTTCCCTGATAACCATTGCAACAAACAAAACACGCTATCCGTTCAGGGATGGCGTATTTTTATATTCGACATTCATGTTGAATGCCAAACAGCACGTAGCGATATGAGGTGTTGCCCATGAACAATGGCACAAAAAACTCTGAAGACGCGCCGATTCCGTTTGACCCGAACCACCTACTCACGGTGCAGGAGGTAGCGGATTATTTGCGCGTAAGCCGGGTGACGGTGTGGCGTTGGTGCAAACACGGCGTGATACCGGCATTCCGAATTGGACGTACATGGCGCATCAATCGGGCGGATTTACCGGGTTTTATCAAGACACGTCAACAATGACGCTGGAAAACATTAGTGGAAATGGAGGGTACAAATGAAGCGAAAGTTATTTTTCGGAATAGTGACCATTCTCATGTTGCTGATTGTCACGTCCGGGCAAACCATGGCTCAGACCGGCACAGCGACCATCGGCGGCAGCATTTTCACCGGGGAGAAAAACCCCGACGGTACGCCGAACACCACCACCGCGCCGGTATTGAACGGCGCATTGGTGATGGTGCAAAACCAGCACAGCGGCGGCGCTTTCATCACCTATGGCACGGTGACCGGCAACACGTGGACGGCAACCGTCCCCGCACCGGGCGAATATGTGGTGATGTTCAGCGCGCCCGGGCATGATGCCACCAGCCGCGAATTCACGGTGCAGCCCGGCGACGTCCTCAGTACCGACGCATATCTGCCCCCGCTGCCGTTGCCCCGCGCGAACCTGCTGGCATACACCTTCTACGATAATATGGTGAACGGAGAGGACGACCAACCGGACGACCCGCCGCTCAATGGCGTGACCATCACCGCCACCGATGCGGACGGGAATGTGTTGGCAACCGGCGTGAGCGGCTCACAGCCGGTGATTGTGCTGTCTGACGGTACGGTCATCAACAATACCGATGGCTTGTACTATTTCACCAATCTGCCGCCGGGCGAAGTGTATATCACTTCCGACCCCTCGACGGCGTATCATTACGATGTCAACGGGGATTGGGGGCAATTGCCCACCATCAACCCGTACACGGGGCAGCCCTTCGACTTTGATGCCAGCACGGAGTTTTATCTGATGAGCAGTGAGGAGGGCGGACCTCAATTTGAAGCCATTTTATACCCCGGCGACCCTGGCACGGAGCTGGGCGGGTATCTCACGTGGCATGGGTTTGTGCAGAAGACGGGACAACTTCCCCCCGCCGCAGGCACAGGGAGCGTCTCCGGCACGCTGTGGGACGCCGACCGCCCCGACCTCGACCCGGCGGAGCCGTTCCCAATTGTGGGGGAAGACCACCCCGGCACAACGCCCAACTACATCGTCCCCGACGGCTTTGTGGTGCTGTATTCCGATGCGGAAACCATTGCCCCGCACCCCGTTGCCGCCATTGACGCCGACCCGGTGACGGGCGATTTCGCCTTCAACAACGTTCCCCCCGGCACATACAAACTCTTTTTGTCCGACAAGCCGATTGATTATGTGTGGTCGCTGGCGGCGGTGACGATACTGCCCGGGCAAAATGTGGTCTTGCCCGGACCCAGCACCCTTGTGCCGAGATTCTTCTCGCGGGTGCGGGGATATGTGTACGACAATTCCACCAATCCCCCCACGCCGATTGCGGGCGCAAAAGTGAACATCCGCTACGAAGATGGCAGTATCCAGTTTTCACAAATCACCGATGCCAACGGCTGGTACAATTTCGACAACCTGCCGGAAATTGAAGTGCTGGGCTTTGTGGATGTCGAACCCCCTGCCGGGTATCGCGGTGCGATGATCACCACCCGCTTCTACCCCGACGGGCGCGGGTTGACCAATCCCGGCGACCCCAATCCGGTCTGCGGGGTGGACGGCGTCACCTGTTACGACGTGGTTCACAACGGCATGAACAGTTACATCCAATGGTACACCGCCAACTATCAGGCTGATTTATATCTGGAACCGATTTCCCCCGCCACGGGCGACATCGGCGGCGTGGTTTTCAATGACCAAATGGAAATCGGCACTTGGGTGGGCGATGGCATATACGACCCCAACGAAGAAAAATTGTTCCCCGGCACTACCGTTGAGTTGTACGATGCCACCGGCACAATCCTGCTCGATTCAACCACCACTGGCGAGGTGAACAAAGCCGATATGATTGCCCAGGGCTGGATTGAACCGTACACCTGGCCCCCCGATGAATGGGGCGGCGTCTTTGCCGGTGAAATGCCCGGCTATTTTGAATTCCGAGATTTGGCGCCCGGAAATTATCAGGTCAAAGTGACCGTGCCGAACGGTTTTGCGCCCTCACCCGCCGGTTCGGACATGATTCCGGTGACGGTGACCGGCGGCGCGCACACCGAAGCGAACTTCGGCATCAACACCACTCCGCCCGGCGCGTCATTCGGTGTGCCATTGGCGGGTGAAATCGAAGGCGGCGTGTTCGACGATGTGAACATCGACCAGCGCGGCGGCGCACTCACCCCCGATCCCAACGACACCCAGAGTCTGCTCTTTGCCGAAAAGGCGGGCATCGCCGGCGCACCCATCGGCGTGTATGACCATCTGGGTTACAGATTGGGCGACGGTTATATGGGCAATCC
>CAZMXX010000337.1:0-4716 GCA_964570315.1 uncultured Anaerolineaceae bacterium
ACACCAGCCCGTTTGAACATGTGCAATTCAAATTCCGTTTCAGTATCCGAGTTGGATCGAGGGGTTGGAAAACAGAATTTTAGTTAACCAACCACCCCGCCCCGCCGGGTTTCAGTATCCGAGTTGGATCGAGGGGTTGGAAAACACCGGTGGTTTTGGCGGAAGTTCCAATGTTTTTGACTCTGAATGACAATTTTAGCCCGAATACAGGCTTTTCCTGCCGAAAATAAAAGCAAAAAACAAGGCAAAACATAGTGTAAATCGCAAATGTGGTTTTGGCAATTTTACCCCTGCTTTTGCGATGCCGCCCGCCCCACCGGATATTCAATTTTTAAGGTGCATCCGGCGCATTTGTTTCAAATATCGTTGCAAAAACGCCTGAATTCACAGTCGACGCATTTACCCCGTTGTGCCGTCGGCGACGGCATCCATTCTGCAGCGACAATTTTGCGCATGGTTGCTATCGATTTGCGAAGGTTTGCCTTCAAACGTGCATTGATGGGCACTTCTACCGCCCGCCGCAGGGGAATGTAATACAAAAATCCCCGTTTCACCGGCAGTTGTTTGTTTTCTTCCAGCATCAGCGCATACGCCGTCAACTGCAATTTTAAATGGTTATCGGGTTTGCCCCGCCGCGAATTTTTAAAGTCAACCGGAATTAATTCCGGTGTTTGCCGCGGGTTATCGTTGGTTTCTATGACCAGTTCAATTTTACCCCGCAGCCCCAATTCTGTCGATTCCAGCGCCACATTATACTGCCGTTCGCCACATGCCAACCCGTATGGCTTCAGCGACCGCCGCGCTTCGTTGCGCATTGCCGCTTGCTGCATTTCAATACCGTGTGCCATTTTTTTTGTGACGGGGCGGATGTGGGGCAGGCAGTGATGGAAATATATCAGCCGAGGACAGTATTGGAATTGTTTTAAATCTACCACTCTAAATTGGGTCATGCAATTTTTATCCGATTAACTTTTGGCGCGGCGTTGTTTTTTTCGTTGTGAATTTCCAGCCGCTGTGCCCAATCTTTTTGACAGATGGATAAAAGCCGTACATCGCCATCCCGTTTGCCCAGCCGTTTTTTGATGCGCTGGAAAAGTTCTTCCTGATTGGTGCGCGATAACGTTCCGGAAAAAGATGAATATTGGATCCTATCCAGTCCGTAATCCAAACATAACTCGGCGATTTTGTTGCGTGTGCCGTCGTGTGGCACATCGTAAATCAGCAATACGTGCATTATGTCACCACTTGACCGAAAAACCGACGTATTGTTCCCGATCGCGGCGCACAAATGTTGCCAGATGCCGCGCCTGATTTTGGATGATAATTCGCAAGGGCACCCGTTTGTTTTCGTATTTTTCCGTCTTTTCCAGACGTTCCAGCACTTTGGCGGCAATGGCTTTGCGACTGGTATCGGTGAGTAGGTGGTCATCGTTGAGGGTGATGGCGGTTTTTTGATTGAACATGGCGGCGATGGTGCGGTCAACCACCGGCTGCCGAAATTCTTCAATCAAATCGAGCACCAAACTCGGTTTGCCGGGGCGGTCAACATGGACAAATCCGGCATACGGATCGAGTCCCGCCAGTACGATGGCGCGTTCAATTTGCCCGTACAGAATGCCGTATCCGTAATTCAACGCCGAGTTGAACGGGTCAACCGCGCCGCGTCCTTTTCTCCCCCGCCAATTTTCACCCACGGCGACTGCCAACTTGATACCCGCCCAATATTTCTGCGCGGCACGTCCTTCCGTCCCCATTAATTCCGAGCGGACTTCGGCGACGGTATGATGTTTTTCGGTAAACCGGCGCAGTGGCTCCAGATGATCCAGCACTTCCAGCGCGATGAGCCGTAGTTCTTCATAAACGTCCGGCGCGGTTTCTTTGCGGTATTTGCCCATATAGCGCAGCAGTGCGGCTTGATTATGGATTTTTGCGGTGGCGATGGCGACGGCAAATTGCAAGCCGCGCTCATCTCGTTCTGCCAGCAGTTGTTCGCGGCGAGTTAACACCGTCTCGGTCAGTCCGGCGGCGTACAAATTGGCGTATGGTTTGCCCCGAAAGTCCACAAAATGCAGGGGGATGCCCAAATCGGCGCACGCCATCACCGTATCGCTGGAAAGGCTCACCGCTTTGCCGGTGATGATGACTTGTTGCAGGTGCATCAACGGGGCTTTTGCCAGCACTTCTTTCCCTTTTTTGACGAACAGACGCCCCTGATGCTTGCTGATGAAGGCGCCGGTTTCGTCCACAATCAAGTGGGTGATGATTGCCATTTGAACACTCCTTCGCCTTTGACGGCGTTTTTGCCCACCTGAGTCACGCTGCCCCACAGCACCCACGGCAGCAGCGCGCGCCACGTGTCCGCTTCGGCAAAATAAACCGCCGTGCCGATGAATCCGCCCATTTTCTGCTCGCGGTGTAAGCGGGTGGAATGTCCGGCGACGTCCCACCAGCGGGTGGCATCGTGCTGCAACCGGACGGTTTCCGCCAGCGACACCAACCGGGTGTATGTGTCTTTGTCCATCGGTGCATCGTCCGCATATTGTTGCCCGATGGCGGTGACGCGGCTCAAAATTCGGCTGAAGAGGGGGGTAAATTCGGGGCGGTGCATCAATTTTTTGTGGTGGATGATGCGGGTGGGGGTGAGAAATTCCAGCGCGAGGCGTCCATCGGCGGGGATGACGGTTTCGGCGCGGGCGACAATTTGGGCATGGGTGACGGGGATGGCGGGCATTTGCACCATTGATGCGCCTTCCGGCAGCACCGGCTGTTTTTCGGCGGTAATGGGGTTGACTGCGTCAATCGTCGCCAGCGAAAATTTACCCCGTTCCCAATGTTGTTTCCTTTGTCCCCGCGCCGGTTCCGCACGATGAATCTTTTTGCCCAAGCCCTGATGCTGTCCCATTTGTCCCACTGCCAGCACAATATACGGGATGAATCGTTCTGCATTGCCGAAGATATTCACCGTAAAAGAGAATCGGTCGCCGGGGTTGAAGGTGTTTTGGTCGGTGAGGGGAGGACTGAAACTGTACGGGCGGCGGATATTGCCCGTGCCGGTTTCTCGGCTGAGCAGGTAGCAGACGGGGCACAAATTTTGGTGCAGGGGGTCGTGGTTGTCCCACTCGGCGCAGTACAGCGAACGCAAATGCGTTTGCCACGCCCCACGCAACGCGGAACCTTTAAAAGTATCCAATTGGATCGTCGTGTCGGCTTGCACGGTGAAATGCAATTGATGCACGGTGAGTTTGGTCATGCTGTTCTCCCTTCAGGTTGGCGAACCGACGGCGGAAGTGCCGCCGGCTCGCCCTGGGGTGGTAATCTATTATGCTGTTCCAATGCCAAAAGTTTGTTTGGAAAGGGTGTTAAAATCAAGCCCCAGTTCACTGTCGTATGGCACATCCACAACAATGGGATATTCATTTGCACTGCTCATCGCACGGTTAAGGTTGCGCAGTTGATGCAATCTGCCATAGGAAATGGGAACGAGTAACTCTGCGGCACGGATGGGTTCAGTGTGTTTTAAATGTTCATATTCTTCTGAAAAAGCTGCCGGCAAAACTTCTGTGCCATCAAAGGCTCTATAAAATTCTTCAGTCAGTTCTTTGTTGCTTTCAAATGCCCGCAGTGGTTTCAAACACACATCTTCAAAGGTGGTTGCCTCGTATCGGAATTCAGTTTCCCATTTTTCGGTAACTTCACCGGCATAAATTTCATCAAGCCAGTTGCCGATTTGTCCTTCATTGATTGGTTTTTTATTTTCGCGGTTTAAGATAGCTAATGTGCGTTCAATGAGAAGTTGGTCATAGATTTTTTGTCCATCGTCTGGCTGTTTGAAAACGTGAACCGGTGCAAGATTTTTCTGCAAACGTCGCCGATTGATTCTGCCAAATCGTTGCACCAGCGCTTCCAGCGGCGCGGGGTCGGTGTAGATGGTATCCAAGTCAATATCCAAGCTTACTTCCACCACTTGTGTGGCAACCAACACTATCGGACGGCGTTTGCGTTCGTCCCGTCCGGCACTTTCTCGAACCAATTGTTCTTTTGTCAAACGGTCGCGTACGTTAAAACGTCCATGTAATAATTCTATGGGAATGTTGCTATTAGCCAATGCATCTTTTAGTTGTTGGTATATTGTTTGAGCGCGGGCAACAAGGTTGCATACCACCAAAACCGATTTTCCCGCGCGGGCATTCTGGATGATACGGGCAAGGTTGTCATCGTCTTGCATATCTCCGTCCAGCAGATGTAACCGATGGCGTTGAAATTCTGTGAATAATTGCGGTGAAGCGGTAATTTCAGTGGGTGATTCCAGCACTTCCTGCAACCATTTTTTGATAAGTGATGGGAAAGTTGCAGACATCACCATAAAGTTTGCATTAAAATTTTTCCGCAGATATTCAATGGTTTTCAGAATAAGCGCCAATCTTTTTACTTCGTAAGCGTGAATTTCATCAAAAATGAACAGAGCGTGATGATAGTCATCCAGCAATTTTTCATAGCCGGTAAGCTGGTAAGGTCCTTTTAACATTTGATACGGACTGAAAATTCGTACCGGTGGGTAATTGAGTTCTGCCATATTACGGGCTTGTTTTACTTTTTGAGCAATCAGCTTGGGATTGGCATCATCATTGTTATTTTCCATCTCCATGCGATAATGTGCCAATAATGCTCGCCCATGTTGTAACCCGACATTTTTGGCGCCGAAGGTTTGTTCCAGCC
>CAZMXX010000338.1:0-4712 GCA_964570315.1 uncultured Anaerolineaceae bacterium
CCCCTGCACGCCTTCGACATGCTGGCCACCACCACTCCCACCCAAATCAAAATGGCCGGCACCACCATCACTCCGGAAGGACGCTATCAATTCCGCCTGCGCCCCACCAACAGCGCAACCCTCACCATCCCCGCCATCACCGTGACCATAGACGGGCAGACCTTCGGCACCGACCCCATCACCATTGAAGTGACGGCGGGGAGCGCCCCGGCAGCCACGCCATCAACGCCGAAAAATGCCGCGCCCGCGCCGGACAGTCTGCGCGGGCAAGACTTTTTTGTGGAAGCCGAGGTTGACAACGACACGCCCTTCGTCGGAGAACAAATTGTGTACACCTTCCGCTTTTATCAGGGCATAAATTTGATGGACCAACCCCGTTATGACGCGCCCGGCTTCACCGGCTTTTTGAACCAGCGCCAACCGGAGCAAACACAATATACCACCCAAAGTGCGGGGCGCACCTACCGGGTCACGGAGCTGCACACCATCCTTTTCCCCACCACCGCCGGTGAAAATACCATCGAGCCTGCCGTGCTGACCATTCCCGGCGGGTTTTTCAGCACCGGCGAAATTCTATCCACCGACCCAATCAATGTGACGGTGAAAGAGTTGCCCCCCAACGCCCCCGCCGATTTCACGGGCGCGGTCGGGGATTTCACCATCGAAGCATCGCTGAACAGCACCGAAACAAAGGTCAACGAGCCGGTCACCCTGAATGTGACTATCAGTGGGGAAGGCAATCTGGAAGCATTGCCCGACCCAGTTTGGGCAGATTTGCCGAACTGGCGCGCTTTTGAAAGCAAAGCCACCACCAACACTCAATTTAAAGATGGAAAGTTGGTCGGCACACGCGTCTATGAGCGCCTTTTAGTGCCCACGGTTGCGGGAAACACCACTATTCCCGCCATCAGCTACACTTATTTCGACCCCGTGGTGGGCACATACCGCACCCTCAAAACCGCACCGATACCCGTCCGCGTCGCGCCTGCATCGGCTTCCCTCCCCGTGCCCACCGTTTCCGGCAACGGGAAACAGGCGGTTTCAGTGGTGGCGACGGATATCCGTCACATCAAAGCCGTGCCGACCACATTGCGCACCGAGCGCGCACCCGTCACCCGGTCGGTGGGATATTGGCTGTTGTGGGGATTGCCCCTGCTGGCGCTGGCGGGCAATTGGGTGTGGGTGCGGCGCACCGCGCAGTTGCGGCAGAATGTCGGGCTGGCGCGCCGGTTGCGCGCCCACAAGCTCGCCAAAAAATCGCTGGCAGCCGTGCGTCATCAATCGGGCGACCCGTATGGCGATATTCGGCGGACGCTCATCCGCTATTTGAGCGACAAATTCAACCGCGCCGTGGACGGGCTGACCATCACGGCACTCAAAGAAATGCTGGCAGAATCGGGGCTGCCCCATGAGGTTATCGGGCGGGTGGAATCGGTGCTGGGGGCATGTGATTTGGGGCGATTTTCTCCCCTCGGAGACCGCGCCGACCGGTCGGAAGAGTTGCTGCAACTCGCGGAAACATTGATTGATGATTTGGAATCACTTTTGGAATGACCCGCTTATGACACGAAAACAACTATTTTCGGCATTGATATGGCTGATAATTTTAGCGCCGGGCGTGCCGGTGGTGCTGGCGCAGAGCGGCACATCCCCCACCGACGCACTGTTGAGCGCCAATAAATTGTATGAAAACGGTGACTTTTCCGCCGCCGCCGAGGCATACGAGCAGTTGGTGCAAACGGGCGTGCGCGATAGTGTGCTGTTTTACAATTTGGGCAACGCCTATTTCAAACAGGGCGATTTGGGTTACGCGATTCTGAACTATCGCCGCGCGGCGCGGCTCGCCCCGCGAGACGCCGACATTCGGGCGAATCTGGCGGTGGCGCGCAACAAAACCACCGACCGCATTCAGGGGAGCAGTCCGGCGGCGTTGACCCAACTGGCGGCATTCAGCGAGCGCTGGCTCACCCTGAATGAACTGGCGTGGCTGGCGCTGGGATTGTGGGTGTTGCTGGCGGGATTGCTCATCGCCGTTACCCGGCTCATCCGCCCCGCCGCCCAAAGAATGCTGCGTTACGGCATCGTTGTGGCGGCAGTGTTGTTCATCGGCAGCGCGGCGATGCTCGGCGGGCGCATCATCACCGAGCGAAACCAGCCCGCCGCCGTCATCGTTGCGGACGCGGTGGACGTCACCAGCGGTCCCGGCGAGCAATACATCACCGAATTCACCCTGCACAGCGGCGCGGAAGTGTCGCTGCTGGAAACGCGCGGGAAATGGGTGCGCCTGTCGCTGCCGGGGAACGACCTTCAGGGCTGGGTTCCCACCGTCGCGGTGCAAGCCATCGCAAATTGACAGCCATTTTCAACAGGTGTAAAATTTTTTTGTAAGAAGTCAGGAGCAGGAAGTAAGAAGCAGGGCATAAACGCATCCCGACCCATCCCCTGCCCCATACTCCATGTTACTAAAAAAGGTGTAACTGTGGACGACATATCTGCATCCAGTACGAAGGGACAACTGTCCCGCCTCAAATCTACCAATAAAATACCGTAACCCCCGTTGGTAGGTTTTGTTTACCTCCGGGGGGAAACCCGGAGGTGACGTATGAACGCTCCCATTTTAGATGGCGTGCTCGCGCAAATTCGCGCCGCATTGAACGCCAACAATCTCTCGCGTGCCGCAAAAATAATTGAAAAGTTGCGCCCCGCAGACCAAGCTGACGTTTTCGCCGAATTGGACGAAGATGAACAGTTAGCATTGCTGGTGGAATTGCCCGTTGCCGACTCGGCGGACATTTTAGAAGAGTTGGATGAAGATGAAGCCGCCGAACTGGTCGAATCAATGCCGACGGATGAAGCCGTGCGCATCATGGAAGAGATGGAGCCGGATGAAGTCGCCGACCTTTTGGGCGATCTCCCGACTGACCAAGCCAACCGGATGCTCTCTCAGTTGGAAGACCCCGACGAAGTGCGCCCGCTGCTGCTGCACCCCGACGACAGCGCCGGAGGCTTGATGACCTCCGAGTTTCTGGCGCTCCGGCGGCGCACCACTGCCGCCGCCGCCATCGAAGCGCTGCGCAACTGGAAACCAGACCGGGAAAACATCTACTATCTTTTTGTGGTGGATGCGCATCAGAAATTATGCGGCGTCATCAGCCTGCGGGATTTGGTCATTGCCGACCCCGACACTCCCCTTTCGGAAATCATGGACACCGACGTCATCGCGGTTCTGGCGGGCACAGACCAAGAAGAAGCCGCTCGCATTTTAACCCGATATGACCTGCTGGCACTCCCGGTCATCACGGAAGATAACACCCTGCTGGGGGTCATCACCATTGATGATGTGATGGACGTGCTGGAAGATGAGGTCTCGGAAGATATTCAGCGGCTTGGTGGTAGCCAGCCACTCGACCGGGCGTATTTGAACACTGGCATCTTTTCCATGACCCGCAAACGCATCGGCTGGCTGTTGCTGCTGTTCATCACCGCCACCCTCACCGGCTCGGTGATGCGTCTGTTCCAGCATGAATTGGAGGCGGTGGTCGCGCTATCTATTTTTGTGCCGCTGCTGATTGGCACGGGGGGGAATGCAGGCTCGCAAACCACAGCCATCATCATCCGCGCACTGGCGACTCAGGAGATTGACTGGGGGGACGCTTTCAGCGTGTGGTGGCGTGAAGCGCGCACGGGGCTGCTGCTGGGGCTGGGGATGGCGATTGCGGCATATATCCGCGCCATCACCTGGGAATCCGACCCGGCGCTGGCGTTGACCGTCGCCACGTCCATCATCGGCATTGTGTTGTGGGCTACCGGCATCGGTTCCCTGTTGCCATTGGTTGCTTCCAAATTAAAAATAGACCCGACAGTTGTGTCGGGTCCGGTGATGAGCACGCTGGTGGATGCCACCGGGCTGTTCATCTATTTTTCCATCGCTCGGGTGATGCTGGGGCTGTGACCATATTCGCCCCGAAGAGGGGTCATCAAACATTTACACCAATAACGTTGCCTGCTGATGCCGCCGGATTAAAGCCTGCACCGATGCCGTCAACTGTTTTATCGTCGTTCCTTTGGTTAAACATCCCACCGCGCCGTATTCCAGCGCCCGTTGAATGCGCCGCTTGTCCACCGAATCGGTGAGCAGGATGATGATGGTATCGGGAGCGCAAGCCTTAATCACCCGGGTCGCCTCAACGCCGTCGCAACGGGGCATATTCAAATCCATCAGCACCAATTCCGGCTGAAGTTCCGAAACCAACACGATGGCTTGCAAACCATCACCCGCCTGTCCCACCACCGTGAAATCGGTATACAAATCCAGAACCATCGCCAGCAATTCCCGAAACGGTAAAAAATCATCAACCAATAATGTGCGGCACATGTCAATCCATCCTTTTTTCTACCCTTCAAAACGCATAACCAACCCTAATTGCAACTCGTAACTTCAGTGTGCCGCATTTTTTGCCCGGTGTGGATTGTATACGGAGCATGCATTTGGTTGTACCGTAATTGCTATAATCGTAGACGCAATTTTTCTAAAAAGGATACTGCTGATTTTAAAAAATCACCCGTAGATTTCATATCTGCGTTTTTCAGCGTTCGTCCTGTTCCAAACATTCAGGGGATCTTTGGAGTTTTATCAGCTCATATTACGCAATTTGAGATTTGATAAGCATTTGATACCGGGTTACGACGGATTTGCCCCCTCCCCCTAACCC
>CAZMXX010000339.1:0-4710 GCA_964570315.1 uncultured Anaerolineaceae bacterium
CTCCATGCCAGTTTTCGGCGGAAGCGTGTATCCCATCCGAATATCATGCGGGTGATGGCGCGCATGGTGCGCCGTTCGCCCCACAGCCACAACAGCTCGTCGCAGCGGCGCAGGCTCTCCACCCCCAACGGACGGCGCGGCCCATCTTTCAACCCGTCTGCGGGTGATTTATGCGCCATCAAAAACGAAATCGCCGCCGATGACATCGAATATCTTCCTTCTGCCACCATGCGGAGCATCTGTATTCGCGCCAAAGCGATGCGCAATTGCCGCAAAAACTCGGTCTGCGCTGTTGCGGATGGCGTCGCCGTCAAAAGTTTCCCATACGTATCCGCTATCTTCGTTTCATCCCGGCGGAGCAAAAAGGGCGAGGACACGACCCGTGGAGAAAACCCGACCCGCTCCGGAAAAACCAGCGTTTTCGGCAGAATTGTATCCCGCACCGATGCGCCGTCGTCGGGCGGCACATACCGTTGCCAAAAAATTGAATGGAAGAGCGCCAGCACATCCGACACCGTGGTTTCAATACCTACCTGCTGCAAGTTTTCGCGGGCAGATTGCACCTGTTCCAGCGCCAACGCATCGCCAAAACAGATGGTAGCGTTCGGAGAACACTCAACCACGGGCGGGAGAATCATTTTTCGGCGCCGAATCTCAGTGGCGAGCGTTGTTTTTTGCAACGTTTGCCAGATGTTCTCACTTTCCAGCGCCAGATGCTGGCTCAACGTGGTTGCCCATGCCGCCTCAAATATCTGCGGGTGAAATGAAAACGAAACTCGCTCCCGATGCACATAAATGTGCAACGGCGCTTGGGTCATCTCCACAGATGCGCCGACTAAATTATCGGTCGGGGAACGTTCCGAGGGGAAATGCAGCACAACGGGTGTGTTTGCCACCACAAAATTGTCATCGGGGTGATGGTGTGCCACCGGCTGAAAAATGTCCCGCTCATGCAAAATGTTCCCGATTGCGGCTTTTATCTCTGCGGCAGATGTGGGGCGCAACCGTTTGTGAATCGTTTTTCCCGCCGTCGCATAGATGGTCACATCCCCCGCGTCATCAATGACAACCCGCCGCCCTTTTTGGTCAATCCACCCCCCTGCCCCATCTTCCACCAGCGCGAGCGGCTCGCCGGTATCGTCCGGTTTTCCGGGGGTGAAAGCCAACACCCGGTCACGGGCATCATGCTTCGCCACATCAAACAAATACACCCGGTCGGCAAGATGAACGGCAATGTTCGCTTGCCACAGGGGAATGGCGGCAGAGGCAGCATCAGATGAAATTAACGCCAAAATGGATTTGGCGCGGAAAAAATCATCATCCATTTCTGCCATTTCACGATTATATCGTGCCCAAACAAACACCCCGATTTGCCGGGGAATTTTTTTTCCGTATTTGGCGATGAAATTCAAAAAGGCATTGTGCCGGTATTGGGCAAAGGATTGGTGCGGATAATAGGGCGGTTTGGCGAGCGGTTGCTTTTTCAACCACTGTTCCGCCAATGCTTCCGCGCCCAATTCCGCGCAATTTTGGGCGATTTCCTGCTCCAATCTTTCCGCATCTGTCTGCCACAAATGCTTCTTTTCACTCTCCGACAGCCCTTTGTCGTGCAAATGTCGCGCAACCACTGATTCCGCCACCCCTTCCCACAGCCACACAAAAAATGAGTGCTCCAGCCAGTTATTTTGCAGGAGCATCCGGTAGTGAAAAATTGTGGTCACGCACTGAAAAACCCACGCCGCCACCAGCGATTGCTCATCATGCCGAAAAAGTTCCGGCGTGCCCACCGTCTCCACAGAAAACCGCGCATCGGAGCGGGTGAACGCAACCGGCATGTAGGTTTCCCACAGTAGCGGCGGGTGGGATAACCCGCGCCGGTATGCGGTTCCATGCATCATCTGCCGCACAAAAAGCGGCACGGCGCGCAACCGCGCCCCCACGGTGTCCCCCCGGTTCATAATCGCCGCGAGACGCGCATGTTGCCACACGCTGTACCATCCCGTATGCGCCCGTCGAATTTTCCGCAACGCCGGTATCAACGGGGTGAGCGATTGCGCCGCGATTTCCGTCGGATGTTCCGGCGGTTGGACAGGCAGCGTTTCTATGGTAACATTATCCGCGACAAATTTGAGGACGATGTCAGCTATTTTCAGCTCGTCATTTTCCCACAAAACTTGTCCGGATTGCACAGGTTTTCCATTCACCCAAACCTGTCCGCCGCCATTCCAGTCGCTCACGGCGAACATGTCGCCCGTTCGCCAAATTGCAGCGTGTTTCGGCAAGATATTTCTGCCGGAAACCGTGATGTCCGCGGTATCGCTGCTGCCAATCACCATCGCAGATTTCACGATATGATATTCTGCTGTGGGGGGTGTCAATTTGATAAGCTTCATAAATTTGTCGCGGCATTGTATTGAAACTACGGAACGATATTATATCCGTTAATATTGGATTGCAAAAGCGGAGCATCCTATGCCACCAACAACTTTTATTTTTGCCGGAACGGAAACCGGTCTGACCTTCATCTCATTTGCGGGGGGGAAACCAACCGTCGCTCCCCCGGTTTTGACGGGAAAAACAATTCTGTCCGTCGCCGTGGATGCCGACCATCCACTGACCATGCTGACATGCACCACAGCGGGGATTTTCCGCTCAACAGATGGCGGGCGCACATGGACGATGGCGCTGTCCGTGCCGGGGGCGGCGATGACCACCGCCCCCAATCCGAATGTCACATGGGTCGGCACACAAAACGGCGAATTATGGCGCGGCACGGATGCCGGCTCGACATGGGAAAATATTTCGTCGGGATTGTACGCCACAGAAACCGCCGATGACTGGTTTCCACCGTACCGGGCGGATACACCGAGCGTTTCCGCGCTGGCATATGGCGCAGAGGCAGGCGTACTGCTCGCGGGCATCACGTTTGGCGGGATGGTGCGCTCGGTGGACGGGGGTGCGGCGTGGGTCGCAATTGAAGATTTCGTTGGGGATGCCGTCCGTCACATTGCCGCGCCCGTCGCACCGGGCGGGGCGTGGTTCGCCCGCACGGAAGAAAGCCTCTTTTTTTCGCTTGATGACGGTATCACATGGCAGGAGATGCAGGACGGGATGGCACACGATTTTTGCACCGCACTGGTGGCGCATCCGGCGGGGCGATGCTGGGCAGCGGCGGGCGATGTGCCGCCGGGAAACTGGGTCGAAAATGCCTTCACCGAATTGTACCGCGCGGAAAGGGTAGGGGAGCCGTGGCGCGAAATTGCGTTGCCGCAACCGGCATATATCACCGCGCTGGCGACCATGCCCGCCGGAAATAAAATTGTGGCGGGCACGCAAAACGGTTCAATTTATGTGGGGGATGGCGCATCGCCGTGGGAGAAAGTCGCCCGCGTGACGGGGAGCATCACCGCATTACATGTGGTGCGTCTCGGATAGCGGTTTTTCGCCCACAATCCATGCGGAAATGCGCTCGTTGGTCTCGACCGACGCTTTCAACCCACACGCTTCCATCATGGCGGCAATCTCCGGCGGGGAATGAAAATGGCTCCCCATCAAAGTTAGTTTTTCCGCCCATGCAATCATTTTCGTCACAAATCGCCCGATGTCCGGCTCTTCGATGACCAATCGTCCCCCCGGTTTTAAGGCTTGCGCCATCATGGCAACAGCCAGCGATTGGTTGGGGAAATGGTGCAGTGCATCCACCACTAAAATGCGGTCAACGCTTTCCGCCGCGAGGGGCAGGCATTCAATTTTCCCGTTCACCGGCATCAATCCGCCCTTCAATTTCGCCTCTTTCAGCATCGGTTTCGACCAATCGCACAGGATGATGCGGCTGATGTCATTTTTGAAACGCGCCGAAACCCGCCCGGTGCCGCCGCCCGCATCGAGCAAAATACCATCGGCGGGCAATGCCAGCAGCTCCGCCAGCCGAACAGTTCCATGGTCTCCAATTAAACGGTCGTATACCGGCGCAAGCCAATCGAAATGAATGTTCATTGGGCATTTTCCACTTTTATGATGAATTGTTCCAAAGTATCTGCGCCCCGAATGCGGATGCGGGGCAGTTCAAAGCGCGTCGCATGGGTTTCATGGGCGCCGTATTGCGTGGTGAGCGCCACCCAATAGTTGGCAGACGCCACGATTTTCGCCGTCAGCGGCGTATATTTTCCCGAAGGGTACACAAAAACACGCACCGGCTCATCGATTCTCGCCTCGATGGCTTCTTTCGACCCCAAAATTTCGTACACCAGAAAATCGGTGTCGTCGCTGCGCAGGTCATAATGGCGTTTGCTGTGCGCACCGATTTCCATCCCGGCGGCGTGCATTTCGATGATATTATCCCACGACATATAACGCGGGTCGCCAAAATCGAGTGGGTCGGTCACCACGGAAAAGGTCGCGCTGAAACCGTACTTTTTCAGCAGCGGGAAAGCGTTGGTGTAATTGTCCGCATATCCATCATCGAACGAAATGACGATGGGTTTGGGGGGCAAATCGCGCACCCCCGCCAAAAAATACACCAAATCGGAAAGGTGGATGGTGGTGTATCCCGCTTCTTTCAGATATGCCAATTGTGCTTCAAAATTTTCGGGCGAAACGGACAAATCGCGGCGGTAAATATCCGCATTTGCCGGGGGGATGGAAAGAAAATGGTACATCAGAATCGGGACGCGCCCCTCAATGGATGCCGCGTCCGCCACGGGGGTGGGT
>CAZMXX010000340.1:0-4709 GCA_964570315.1 uncultured Anaerolineaceae bacterium
CAATTCCTCTCCCCCATCAATGGGGGAGTACCCTTGACGCAAATTCTATGGATGCGAGCAAATATCTCGACCGGGTGCTGTTGGATGAAAAGAAGCTTCAAGCGCGGATAGCCGATTTGGGCGCGGAAATCTCGCGGGATTACGCCGGCACGGATTTGATGTTGCTGTGCGTGCTGAAAGGCGGCGTGCTTTTTTTGACCGACTTGATGCGCCACATCTCCATTCCGCATGAAATTGATTTCATGGCGGTCTCCAGTTACGGCAGCGGCGTGCGCGAGACCACCGGCGTGGTGCGGATTGTGAAAGATTTGGATGGTCCCATTGAAAATAAACACATTTTAATTGTGGAAGATATCATTGATTCCGGCGTAACGCTGAGCTATCTGGTGCAATTACTCTCCCCGCGCAACCCCGCCAGCCTGAAAATTTGCACCCTGCTGAACAAATGGGAACGCCGCACGGTGGACATTCCCGTGGATTATGTCGGCTTCGACATTCCCGATGAATTTGTGTTCGGATACGGGCTTGATTTGGACGAAAAATTCCGCAACCTGCCCTATGTCGGCGTGGTCAATCAGTCGAATCTGTAATGCTTGGGGTCAACATCCCGTGGTCGATCTGATTTTCCGGAGGGTGTCACGTGTATCAAATCACGAATGATACAAATGGATGAATGTCACGAATTTTTGTTTGTGCCATTCGGTCATTTGAGGCGTTCGTGATTTTATTTTCCCAAACTCACAATGATTTTACGGCTGGTCGTTAAGGGAGCAAAACCAGTTGCACGCTGAATGGCGGCAGCGTCACGCCCGCCGGATTTGCGGTGAAAGTTTGCACCGCCGTTTCATCCGCGCGGCTAATTTGGCGGATGGTCACGACTTCCGGCGCGTCACCCGCCACATTCAACGCCCATGCGGTGGTTGACTCGGTGGGGTTGGCAATCAGCACCGCCACCGACCCCGCATTGTTTTTGCCCCCCAGCACCCACAGCGAACCGTCATCCACGGCGGTGGAAATTACCTGCGGGTATTTCGCCAGCTCCGACCAAAGCGAAAAAGCGAGCGCGCCCGGTTTCGGGCGGGCATCGGCGTAAAAGATGCCCAGAAACGTCGGCGCATTGATGTCGGGGTCGGGACCACGGTAGAGGGTGGAGACCGCCACGCCCTGTTGCTGCAAGCCAATCCACGCCGCGGAGAGAATCGCCGCCGCTTCCGAGCCTGTGCGGACGGCGGGGTTGGCGGTGCGGGTCTCGGTGTTCCACTCGCTGATGTGACTCTCCGTTTGCGTGTAACCATTGTCGTCCAGTAATTGGCGATAAAACTGCGCCGCATCCACAAAAGTTTGCGGGTTGTTGCTGTATATGTGCCACGAAAGAAAATCGAGCGGCACATTCTTTTCGGCGAGCGTGCGCACCATATCGGCGGAAAATAACTTCCCCTTGGGGCTGAGTGCGCCCGCCGGTGAAAATCCGGGTCCCCCGATTTTCAGGTCGGGAAATTCAGCTTTCAGCGCGACGGCTGCCGCCGCGAAGAGGCTGTAAAATGCGTCCGGCGAATCATCCCAGAATTGCGAGCCGTCCGGCTCATTCCAAATTTCCACATAACGCAACGGCACGCCTGCCGTGTCTGCCATTGTCCGGTAGTGCCGCACCACCTGCACGGCGGCTTGCACCCAATTGGCGGGGTTGGTCGGATGGCGCGGGTTGGCGGGCGGAAAACCCTCGCCCGCATTCCATGAGTCGCCGAGGCGGAGGTACGGCTCAAACCCGCCCGCCAGAATCGCGCGGAAAACCTCATCGCTGGCGGAAAAATCATACGATGCGGGGTCGGCGGGGTCAGCAGTCTGGTCGGGGTAGAGGGTCGCCATATCGAGCGGTCCGTAGAAATCGTGTGTGCGCACCATCTGCACGCCAATGGTATGGTAGGCGTCGGTCAGGTCGGGATTGGCGGGGTTTCCGGCGGGAATCGGTCCGATGTTGATGCCCAGCAGCGGGCGGATGTCTCCGGCGGGGGAAGCGGGGTTGATGGTGAGCGATATTTGCGCGGTGACGGCGGTTGCGGCAGTTGGCGGGGGTGGTGGCGTGGGGGAGGCGGTCGGTGCGATGGTGGCGCGGGTTGGCGTGGGGCGGCGCGCCGCCGGTTGTTTTTTCTCCGGGATGGGGCGGGTGACGAGCGGCGGTGGCGGCGCGGATGACGTTCCGCAAGCCGTCAACACCATCAGGATAAAAAATATGGAGAGCCAGAGCCGAAATTTCATTGAGCCACCTCCGTGTGTGAAAAGTGAATCTATTCCAGTATTTCCAGCAGTGCGGCATGGAGGGCGCGATTGGATGCCAGCATCCCCACTGACGCAACCGACCAATCTTCCCCGGATAAATCCGAGACGCTGCCGCCCGCTTCTTCCACCATCAACGCCCCGCCGACCCAATCCCACGGGTTGAGCCGCAGCGCCCAATAGCCGTCGAGCCGCCCGGCGGCGACATACGCTATGTTCAACGCCGCCGAGCCGCTGTCGCGGAAGCCGTGCGTTTTTTGAATGGCGTTGCGCACCCGCGCCAGATTTTTGTCGTTTTCGGTGTCGCGCAGGGGGGCGAAGCCGCTCGCCAGCAATGCGCCGGTGAAACTGTCCGTGGCAGAAACGGACATCGGCGCGCCGTTGAGGGTTGCGCCGCGCCCTTTTTCCGCCAAAAACAGCTCATCGCGCACGGGGTCGAAGGTGACTGCCAGCACCGGCTTTTGGTGGTGCAGCAGCGCAATCGCCACGCAGAAATGCGGGTAGCGATGCACGAAATTGGTGGTGCCGTCCAGCGGGTCAACCAGCCAGATGTATTCCGCGCGGGGGTTGCTCTCCCCGCTCTCTTCCGTCCAGAAGGCGTGTCCGGGGCATTTTTGGGCAATAAATTCGGTGATGGCGGCATCCGCTTCAAAATCGGCTTGGGTGACCAAATCGAAGGCGTTTGATTTCGTTTGCACATTCAGGGGGCGGGTAAAATAGTGGCGCAGAATTTCGCCGGCAATGTGGGCGGCTTCCGTGGCGATGGTTCGCATAAAATGCTCCAATCCGATTTTTTCTCGATTATACACATTCATACGGGATGTTACAATTGGGCGTGATTCAGTTTTGGGTCGTTTCCCCGTTGCGTGTTGCGAGTGGTCACTGTGCCGGAATGAACCGTCAAGGCGCAAAGAAAGCCAAGTTTTTTTGTTTTCTCCCTTTTTGCTTTGTGACCTTAGCGGCTTCGCGGTAAATTCAACGTCTATTTTGCAACAACACTGAAGAGGGAGACAACCCACTCTTCCCCTTGTTGCGTGTTGCGAGTGGTCACTGTGCCGGAATGAACCGCCAAGGCGCAAAGAAAGCCAGATTTTTTTGTTTTCTCCCTTTTTGCTTTGTGCCCTTAGCGGCTTCGCGGTAAATTCAACGTCCCTTACGATGGTAGGGTTGTGGCAAATGCCCGATTTGAGTATAATCAATGGCATACCGAGGCGAAAAATGGTGACAAAAAACGCGAAGAACCGGACATCTGAAACGGGTGGGGTGCAATCGGGGTATCGTCCGCGCAGTTTGAAGCAGGTTTTGCAGGAAGCGGATGAAATGGTGGTGCAGGGGGAATTGGACGAATATTTGCCCGTGCCCACCGGCTTCAACCAAATTGACCGCATCATCGGCGGGGGATTGCGCAAAACTGAATTGGTGCTGGTTGGCGGCAGGCAGGGCATCGGAAAAACGGTCTTTGCGCTCCAAGTGGCTCGCAATTTGGCGCTGAACGAAGGGACGTATGCGCTGTATATCTCATTTGAACACAACGAAATCCACCTGCTGAACCGCCTGATTTGTCTGGAGAGCATTGACCCCACCCGCGACCCCGGTGTCAGTGGGGTGCGCCTGAAGGATTTGCACAACATCGTGGTTTCCACGCGCGGACGGAGCGCCTCGGCGGGGTTGTATGATATTCTGGCGCGCAATGCCAAAACATCCCGCGCGATGAAAAGCATTGCCAAATATGCCGATAATCTCATTTTGATGAAGGGCAGTCCGGCAACGACCACGCTCGGCGGCATCCGCGAAATGGTGCAGACATTGGTCAAAGCGACGGGCGGAAAGTTGGTGCTTTTTGTAGACTATTTGCAGAAGATTGCCATTTATCCGGAACGCGCCGCCAATGAAGCGGAAAAAGTGACCATTGTGGTGGAAGGGTTGAAAGATATTGCCATGACCATGAACATCCCAGTGGTCTCGGTGGTGGCGGCGGAACGGGAAGGGCTGAAGGCGCGGCGGCTGCATATGTTCCATCTGCGGGGCAGTTCCGCGCTGGATTATGAGTGCGACATTGCCATCATCATGAACAACAAATTTCAGATTCTTTCCAAAGACCACATCGCTTTCAACCCGTACAAAAGCGAGGCTTTCCGCGATTGGGTGGTGTTCACCATTGAGAAAAACCGCGCTGGGCGGGCGATGATTGACCTCGAATTTCAGTTGCGCCCGCAGTATTTCACCTTCAACCCGAAGGGGAATATTGTCGAGCAGAAGCTCATCGACGAGAAAATAATTGTGGAATGAAAAAAGCCTCTCAACGTGAGGGGCTTTTTAGTGTAAACTTAATCAAGGTATTCGGGTAGTGGTTATTTTTGACTGATGAAACAAAATATACCCGAAGGGTCGAAGGCAAATACCCGTGTTTGTTTTGCGTAGACCTGCTATTAAGA
>CAZMXX010000341.1:0-4693 GCA_964570315.1 uncultured Anaerolineaceae bacterium
TCCTTGATCTTATTTTACCATATTCTCACCGCCCTCGTGCGTAACATGAGTTATGTAAATACAATACGCGCGTTTTTGGCGATGTGGTACTTTTGTGCTACAATTTTGACGTAACATAACATGGAGAAATGCCATCAAACGAAAAACCGCTCTTCTGGTATTTTTATTGCTCGCCGCCGCGCTGACCACCGGCATGGCGATGCGCGTGTTTTTGGCGGAGAAACAAATCAACGGCACGGTGCGCGATGCCCTCAGCGGCAAAGCCATCCCCGCCGCCGCGCTGGAAATCGCCAACATTCGGCTGGAAACCGACCGTTACGGACGCTTCAGCACCGCGCTGAACCAATCCGCCGATGTGCGCGTGCAGGCGCTGGCATCCGGCTATTTACCGGCGGCTTTTTCGTTCGATGTCCCCTGGTATCTGAAAATCGGGCAGATTGATGTCCAGCTGATGCCCCTCGGTTTTGCGGTAAAAGTGATTGACGCGCAATCGGGCGAACCCCTGCCCCAAGCGACCATCACGCTGGGCGACGAAACTTTTTTCACCGACGCGGACGGGATGCTCGAAATTATGCCCTTCCGCCGACAGCCCCCCCTGCCCCTTTCCGTGGAAGCCCCCGGCTATGACGCCTGGCATCGAAAGTTGATGCGTCTGCCGCAGGATTCCAGCGAACTCCCCCTGATTGTCCCGCTGGAACCGCATATCATACTGGGGACAGTCCTCGCCGCCGATACGGGAGAACCGTTGGCGGACATTCCGGTGGAGATTGCGGGCTATACGCTGCGCACCGATGGACGCGGGCAGTACAGCGTGGCGAAACTTGCGCCCGGCACAACCATTGCCGTGCAACCGGCAGATTTTTTCTATCCCGAACAATTCATCTTCAACGGTGAATCGGAGATTACCACCAGCCTCGCCCCGCGAACCATCGCCGTGCAGGTGCTCGATGCCGTCTCCGGCAACCCCATCGAAGGGGCGGCGGTGCAGTTTGCTCAAGACCGAGCCGTCACCGGTCGGCAGGGAAACGTCACCTTCACCCGCGCCCCGCAACTCGGAACCCTCATCGTGAGCCATCCCGCTTACGCCCCGCTCACCCTTTCGGTGAACGAACAGCCGTCGGTGGTGGCGAAATTGCGTCCCAATTCTTTGCAGGGCATCATCAGAGATGCGGTCACGAAAGACCCCTTGCCCCAAACGGACATCCATCTGAACGGAGAAACCGTATCCACCGGAAAAAACGGCGAATATGTGCTGCCCGATTTGAGCCAACCGCTGACCATCACCCTGAAGGCGATGGGCTATCGCCCTGCCACCTTTTCCACGGTGGCGGAAGGCAATGGCATCGGCGTTTCTGTGGCGGCGCTGGAGACGCAACCCTGCCAATCTCCCGCCGAAAACCCTTCGGCGGCGCTGTGCATGGATTTACTCCTTGAACCCTTCAATGCGAAAGGGATATACATCCCCTTTGGACTCCTTTCGCAACGAGATACCATCATCAATTTGATGGACATGGTAGCGCGCACGGAATTGAATGCGGTGGTGATTGATGTGAAAAGTGACCGTGGCTCGCTGGCGTGGGATAGCCAATTGCCGCTGGCGGATGCGCTGGGTGTGGACGGGCATCGGGAGGGATGGATGACGCTGGCGGATTTTTTGGCGGAGGCAAAAGCCCGCGACATCTACACTATCGCCCGGATTGTTGCATTTAAAGATAACCCGCTGGCGTTTGGACGCCCCGATTTGGCGACCAAATATGCGGATGGTTCTATTTGGGTGGATGGGGAAGGATTGGCGTGGGCAAATCCCTTCGATGAAACCGTGTGGGATTACAATATTGGGCTGGCGAAAGAAGTTGCCGCTATGGGCTTCGATGAAATCAATCTCGATTATCTCCGCTTCCCGTCGGATGGCAACATCGGCGCGATTGTGTATCCGCAGGAGAATACGGCTGAAACGCGCACCACCGCCATCCGCACCTTTGTGAGCCGGATGCGGCAGGCGCTGGAGCCGTATGGGGTGTATCTTTCGGCGGATGTGTTCGGGTTGACGGTGTGGGTTGACCCCGACAGCGATATGAACATTGGGCAGCGGGTGAAAGATATTGCCCCGTATGTGGATTATCTTTCGCCGATGGTGTATCCTTCCACGTTTATTCCGGGCAATTTGGGGTATGATGACCCCTCGGCGTATCCGTATCAGGTCATTTATCGCAGCCAGTTGGCGGCAATGGAACGGGTTGCCGCGCCGACGAAAGTGCGTCCGTGGTTGCAGGCGTATTGGTATTCCCCCTACGAAATGCTGTTGCAAAAACAGGGGGCGGATGATGCCGGTTCGGCGGGGTGGATATGGTGGAATGCCGGGGCGGTGTACGATGAAAGCGTCTTTGTGCCGTAATTACAGGGGCCAGAAAATCGGCAGTAACAGTACCACCAGCAGCAAATACAGCGCGGTCAATCCAAGCCCGACCTTTGTGAAATCGGTGAATTTATAATTCCCAATCCCGTAGACCAGCACATTTGCCTGATGCCCCACCGGCGTTAAAAAGGCGGTGGAAGCGGCAATCACCACCGCCATCAAAAAGGGCTGCGGATTCACCCCCAATTGGAATGCGGCATCAATGGCGATGGGGGCAATCAGCACGGTGGCGGCGGCATTTGACATGGGTTGGGTCAAAAGCATGGTCAGTAGGTATATCCCCACCATCACCCCCATTGGACCCCACTGCCCCGCATACAGTACAATTTTATCGGCGAGGAATTGCGCCGTGCCGGTATTTTCCATCGCAATCCCCAAGGGGAGCATGCCCGCAATCAGGAAAATCGAACGCCATTGAATCGCCCGATACGCCTCATCAATGGACAGCACCCGCGTGATGACCATCGCAAATGCCGCCGTGACCGCCGCGATGGAGATGTGCAGCCAGCCCATCGTCACCACCACGAGCATGATCGCCATAATTGCCAGCGCGAGCGGCGCTTTTTCGGTGCGCCGCCGTTCATCCGCTACCGGCTCCAGCAACAGCAAGCCGGGGTCTTTGTCCACCAGATTGAAACTTTCTCTTGCCCCCTGAACCAGCAGCACATCCCCAATCTGAACCGGGATATGCGCCAGTTTTTGGCGCACCGGATGCCCGGCTCGCCACAGTGCCAGCACCGTCAAATTGAATTGGTCGCGGAAATGGGCATCTTTCAGCGTTTTTCCCACCAGCGATGATGCCGGGGCAACCAGAAGCTCCGCCATCGACGTGTTCGTGCCCTGCAAATCTCGGTCGCTCAGCACAATATCCGCGCCGATTTTCAAACCCTGCATATCTTTGATTTTCAGCAGCGTCTCCAGCTTCCCCTTCACCAAAAAAACATCATTGGCGGCGATGGTCTCTGTGCGGCGGACGGGCAGACTTTTGCTCACCAGCCGTCGGGTGCTGGAAAGTTGCGGGGAAATTCGGGTGATGGGCGATTTATTCAATTTGCTGATGATGGTTAAATCGTAATCTTCCCCGAAGCGGCTTTCCTGAATGGTTTTGCCCACCAACGGGGAATCGGGGAGAATGGTCAACTCGGTGGCGTAGTCGCGGATTTTGTAGCTTTGCGCCAAATCATCTTTAATGGACGTATCGGGGAGGATGTGCCGCCCGATGAAAACCATATAAAGGATGCCGCTGGTCAGAATGATGATGCCCATCGGCAGAAAATCGAAAAAGCCGAACGATAATCCGTGAGTATATTCCAGCAAAATCCCGGAAGCGAGAATGTTCGGCGGCGTGCCGATGAGGGTCATATTGCCGCCCATCAGCGACGCGAAGGAGAGCGGGATGAGCAATTTTGACGGCGATATTTTCATTTGGCGGCTGATGCCGACAATGGCAGGCAGCAGCACCGCCGTCGCGCCGATATTGTTCATGAAGGCGGACATCACTCCCACGCTGAGCATGATGACCGCTATCAATCGCCCCTCGGAGTTGCCGGCAAAGCGCAAAATATTCGCGCCCAGAAAATCCGCCACCCCGCTTTTGAACAACCCGTCGCTGATGATGTAGATTGCCCACACCGTCACCACCGCCGGATTCGCAAACCCCCGAAAGGCTTCGTCGGTGGAAACCAGCCCCGTGATGGCGAGTGTGATGAGCACCAGCATCGCCACAATGTCGGGACCGATTTTCTCCCACGCAAAAAACACAATCGCGGCGACCAATATAGATAAAACCAAGATAATGTCGGCGTTCAACGGCTCTCTCCATTAAGGCTTGTGATTGATGGCTATGATTGTGCAACTGTTCCGATATTATAATGTGTTTGTGCCGGAAACAGAAAAGAAAGTTGAAATGATTTGACTTGCACCCATTAATGACTATAATACCTTCAGTAATTTGCTGAATAGCACATCGGGACACCGCGGGCTGAGGTAATAGCTAGCGGTTTTTTTGTGTGTATACATATTAAAAGAAGAAAACATTGAAACATTTTGGAGAAGTAATGGCTACAAATAAGCTAAAAATCGTGCCCATCGGTGGACTGGGAGAAGTTGGAAAAAACATGACCGCCATCGAATACGGGCGCAACATCTTAATTATAGATGCCGGGGGCATGTTCCCCGAACAAGACATGTACGGTGTGGATTTGGTTCTGCCCGATTATACCCAATATTTGGAAGATAAAAAAGATTGGGTGCGGGGTATCATCGTCACCCACGGGC
>CAZMXX010000342.1:0-4666 GCA_964570315.1 uncultured Anaerolineaceae bacterium
TTCACTGCATTAGGTACGGAAGTGCCTGAAAGAAGCCACCCGGCGATTGAGGGTCGTTAGAGGGATTAGGGATAGTGTTTTTCGGTACATACTGCAAAGCAAACATCTTGTTTTTGAATTTTTTCCTACTTAAGGATGTGCTTGTGTCTTTAAATTGTTAGCATCGAGAAACGCCTCTACAGTGTTAAAGACGTTCATAAAAAGCGGAGTTCCGGAGAAGGAGAGTGGGCTCACCGGGCCGATGGTCATAAACGAATACTGTCGACTCTTGGTGTCAAAGGCCGAGTGTGGATCGCGGAACAGCTTGTATAGATCAAGAGCAGTGTCGAGGCCGGAGCCACTGGAGCCTACCAATTGCCTAAGCGCCTGATATTCCTGCCCCAATCCGAGGCCAAAACCGAAGAAGAAGATTCTTAGCTGCTGGAGGATTTCCGCGTGCAGGCTCGAAAGGGTCTGGCTGATAAAAAGCCACCCAAGGCCATACTTACGTGTCGTACGTGCGGCATCTATGAGTACTGATCGTACGCCACGGGCCGCGTCATCTTCGCGTGGCAACTCGCGCGGTGCAAGGCGGTGTGCTTCGTCAATAACTACTAGCGTGTTGAGGCTTCGACCTTCCTTGTAAAAATTCTCTGCGATCCAAGACAGTCCATCAAGCAGCCTTTTGATGACCAGAGACTGAATCTTGTTATTCCAGAAGAGACCATGCGCTTGCTCTTTTGATAGGTCTATTACAAGAATAGGGCGGTTCTCTGCCTGCATATCGAGAAGCCAACGCAGTGCACGCTCGATACTCTTGGCGCCTTCACGGTCCTCTCTGAATAACTCTGCCACCGGGCACCAGTAATTGTTGTAGAACTCTTTGGGATCGGCATCTTGAAGCGCATCGTTGAATCGCGCACGAGAGGCTTCGGTCCGATAAAATACACGCTGGACTCGCTCCTCTTGGAGAAGTTCCCAAGCTTTATCGAAAGACTTCTGTTCACGGAGGTCTTTGAGTTTCACTTTAGCCTTCTGCAATCGATCAGCGAGGATCCCGCAGGCAAGCTCTCTGTTCTCCCCCTTAGGAATCGTCAGGCGCTCGAAGAACTGTGACTCGAACAGTATCTGCTCGAAGAGCTCCCAGCGATCTAACACTAGGTTCCGGACGGTAAGCACGAACGGCTGTTTGCCAAGATTGCGCGCAACGTCACCTACTGGCAAAGCAAACTCTCCACTTGACGCACCTTTACGTATGTCCCGCGCGAATTCTCCCTGCGGGTCGATTACGAGTAGCGCCATCTTTGGGTAACGAGCGTAAGCGAGGAGAATCATCTTGGCAAGAACGGATTTCCCTGAGCCGGTCTTACCAAAAATGCCAAGATGATAAGCCTCACCTGCACCATCAGGCCCCCGATCGAAGTGCTTAAACCAGAGCGGCAGCCGGGGCTTTGAACCATAGACGTGTCCTAAATAGAATATTTGGTCCCGGTAGGGATGGAGTAGCTCGTCAAGGACGGTGTCGTTCACAAGATGGATGGGCGTACCAGTGGCAGGCACGGTACCTAAAATGCTGGGCTCGTAGCCCGCCGCACCACCCTTGCGGAAGACAGCGCTTATTACCATCTGGCCGAGATGCGTATCCTGACGCTCACTGACCGCATCAACGCGCCCTCGTTGACGAATGAGGCTCCTCATTGTTGGGTCTTCATGCCAGATGTTGCGGAGTTGGATTTCAGTAATCTGTCCAAGCGCATAATGTGGGCTAGTATCCTGCAAGAAACGGAAGAGAGCTAGTTCTCCTACGAGCTTGCGCGTAACAGCAGAACCGAGGATGTCCAGCGCAAGCTGTGAGGTTGAAGACGGTGAACCGACAACCCCGAGCCGTTCTGTTTGGTCGATTATTATGTCGATATTTTGGGAATCATTAGTCATATTTTGGGTTACCTCCCTATTTCACTGCGATAACCGTGCATTGCAAAGAATACTTCGCCAATTTCACCGTCGTATTCCTCGGAGATGCGCTGCGTTGTGACCTGACGAAAAGCCGGGATTGCTCGGGCCAATGCCTTTGCGGTCCGATCGGCCAAATATATGGGGTATGGTTCGAGCATTGATGGGGTCGCGCATTGATGCTTAAGGCCCTGGATGACCGTGGCTAACCGGAGAGTATTTGATGATACACTTTCGGCGACCTCAACACGGAACGCAGGTAGCCATGCATGAGGTTTGTAATAGAAAATTTGTGCTCTACCAAGAGCTTCGACAATTTCCGTCACGATTTCTTCGGCTCGATTCTTGAGCGAACCTTCGAGTCTGCTAGTGTTAAGGTGCCATTCCTGCGAAGGTTGCTCCATAGGGCGTGGTTTTGTCATCTCTCCCGGATTAAGCAACAGCGTAAGCATGCCACGATCGTCGTAACCCAAAGGCCAATTGAGCATAGAGCCGATTTCCCTGCGAGTAGAGTACTTCGGGAGTGCAACATAATGCTTATCAGAGCGCTCAGACCTTAGGATTGTACGGTAGGCATCAAGGTAGCTTATCGTTTTTTCGATGAATGCTTTTGCACAATGCAGGCGCTTGGCATCCGGGGCTTTGTTGATAGCTTGGTTAAAGTATATGATGGGTAATGTCAGCGTGCCATCTATCATAACGAGGTCGTGTGGTGCGTTGGTTGCCAAACATAGTTCTTCTCCAAGCATCAGCGCTCTAAGCACAGTGGCAGTATCCTCGATATGAGGTTCTGCGGCTATGAAACTCTTATGATGGGGGAATTCCCAGTGCCTCTTTTCTGAAGGAGGAGTGAGCCCTTCAACAGCCACTGCAGCTGCCGCAGCCAAATCAGTCGTTAGAAGTCGCTCTATGGCATATGAACCGTCCGCCGCACACGTAGTGGGTAGAGGTGGATAGCCCAACGAAGACTCTGAAACCACGAGTCCTGATTCGGTCAGCTGTTTCCGAAATATTTCGCGCTCTGCCCTAATTTTACCAAAGGAAGTCAGCAGATCTTTAGCGATAATGTTCGTCTGATTCAACACCTCTTCCACCAAAGCAGCTGGTAAATCTGCAAAAGGGGTTTGATCCGTAGGCATACATGTTCTCCTTATTTGCTATTCCATAGTCGATAGCTCTCAGGCTCAAAGTCACGATAGCGTTCATCCCAACCGAGCCTTGGAATCATCCATCGTTCTCTGAAGTATTCAAAAATTTGTTCCACTGTATTATGATACCAAATTAATCGTGTATGCTCACCTCGCAGGAATTGTCGACTATTCCGTGCGAGAGGAACGACAAAGACCTCCCTTTTAATCCCATGATATAACCAGTCGCTTGATAGCCCCAGTGCAGGAAGGCACTTTTTGATCACTTCACGACGATTGCGGAAGCCATTGCCCCATCGTTTCTGTTTGGCGGTGGGCTCGCAGTGTTCTTCAGCGAACTGTGCTATAGCCCCATAAAGACCGTTCGAGAAGTGAAACTCGCCGGACCCTTTTGTAAAGCCGACGCTCTGGTAGAGGAGTCTATCAGCCAGTCGTAACCTATTATAAACGGAAGACCGTCCGAGAGCAGACGTCGTTGTAACTAAAGCAAGACGGCCATCATGTACATTCCGGCTGATGAGCGAACGCACACCCCCATATTTTCTTTTGAACGCTTGGCGAACAATGTCGCTTGCAACTAGCATGGCAACAAATTTTCCGCACAAAAGAAATGAGTAGGGAGGTACGGCGCCCAGCACGAAAGCGTCCATAACGTTACTCAGGCGCTTTTGACGATCATGTAAATCCCAGCCAATCCACTTATCACGTGGACTCAAATTGTATACAGGATCGCCCAAGCCTATAAGACCCATGAGCTTTTCATTGTTGTCATCAATGATTAGGAACCTTAATCGTCTGCCATACCCCGAAGAAACAGGGATACTCCAATGCAAACTTGCATATCTGAAGAGAAGTTCTTCTATAGTATTCGGATACACCTCGACAATGCGTGGGGCAATCCTCGAAGGTACTACCTCTTTACCAGAAGCAATATGTTGAAGAAGATCATCTTCCTTCCGAAAGAGCCCTTTCTGAGCCTGTTCAATTCGATGTTTTACTGCTGTATAATGAAGTTTACGGATATTATCTTTTGAGAGGTCTTTTGGCGGCAAAATTACGCCATTCTTAACACGGAAGCCTTGAGCACAAAGGGACTTAATAATCTTCTTTTTTAAGCCAGCAGCATCTAGTTTTGTAAGATTTGATGTGCTCATTTGTCTTTTTTTAGTTCGGGAGACATAAGAAGATCGGTAAAACGAGATTGAATGTTGTTGTCGAAACTGTATTGATTAACTCGCATATATTTCCATACCTGTCCTGTGCTTGCTGTAACCCGTTTACACCAATGGGCCATGGCTGCATCCTTAGCATCGGTATCTTCCCAGACGCGGCCCTTCGTTTCGATAATCCAGTTGACTTCACCCTCTTCAGTTTTTTGAACAACCACCCAGTCAGGATGGTAGAAGCCAATTGCGCCGCTTGATTTTAGATAGTTCACACGGAATTCGGTTCCGGAATCGCCTTGTTGTGTAGTTCCTAATGCAGCAAAACGAGCAACATCTTTAGCTCTGTCGAGAAACTGTGCGAAGCGTCGTTCGAAGTCGTTATACGTGGCCACATAATTAAAAATCGTGTGCCTGCACTCC
>CAZMXX010000343.1:0-4654 GCA_964570315.1 uncultured Anaerolineaceae bacterium
GGGACAGAGCATTGCTCTGTCCCTACCGGCGAATGATTTCCGGCAGTCAATTTGAACCACCACCAATTTACGCGGGCGCGGTCTTTTTTCGGCGGGCAAAGGGGGCGTACAACAGCAGAATCATCACCAGCCCCACCACTTCCAGGCTGATGATATACCATGGCCAGGGTCCCAAAAAATCCATCAGACTGGCGGAAGCGGGCTTGCGGGCGATGAAAAGATAGTTGCTGCCGATTGCCCAGTTGACAATCCCCACCAATACCATATACACGTTCATAACAATGACCACCCGTTTGACCGATTGCCATGTGGGGCGATACCCTTCGACCACGGTCATATAAATGCCGGCGGTGACAATTGCCCCGTGCGAAATGAGTATCTGAAAAAAGATGAAATGCGGAAAGCCGAACTGTCCCGCGTCGGGGGTGAGGAAGGCTTGCAGCGCCCCGCCAATGCCCAGAAAATAGACAAATTCAAATAGGGTGTAATTTTTGTTGATGAGCATGATGGCAGCAACAAAAACCAGCGCGCTGCACAAATGGAGCGGGAGCATGGTTTGAATCGTCCACTGGTTGGTGGCGATATTCCACAGATGCCAGCCCAGCTCATCAACCAGCAAAATTGCCGCCAGCCCGTAGCGGATGGTCGCCCGCCCGCGCGGCGATATGTGATGCC
Source organism: uncultured Anaerolineaceae bacterium (assembly GCA_964570315.1). Lineage (GTDB taxonomy): Bacteria > Chloroflexota > Anaerolineae > 4572-78 > 4572-78 > JANTHQ01. The sequence goes on from CAZMXX010000343.1 coordinate 676, forward strand.
GCCATCCGACCAGCGCCAGATTTATTGCCACCAGAATGCCGATGGCAACCAGATGCGGCGTGCCGAAAATCCGGAACGGTTCGCCCTGCCATATGCCGCCGAAATACTGCGCCATCAACCCAGCCCCAACCGCTCATGAACCCGTTTCATCGTCGCTTCGGCAATGGGGCGGATTTTATCCGCGCTTTGTGCCAGCAGCGCATCCAACTGTGCCGGGTCGGCGATGAATTGCGCGTACCGCTCTTGAATGGGGCGCAACCCCTCGATGATGACTTCTGCCAGCTCTTTTTTCAAATCGCCGTACCCTTTGCCCTCAAAATGCGCTTCGATGGTTTCCTGCGATTCGCCGGTGAATGCCTGATAAATCGACAGCAGATTGAAAATGCCGGGGCGGGTTTCATCAAAACGGATGTCGCGCAGCGAGTCGGTGGCGGCGCGTTTCACTTTTTTCAGGATGACATTCGGTTCATCCAGCATATAAACCGCGTGGAATTTTCCCGTTTCGCTTTTGCTCATCTTTTTGGTGGGGTCATCCAGCCCCATCACCCGCGCGGCAGTTTGGGGGATAATCGGTTTCGGAACCACGAACGTGTCGCCATATTGTCGATTGAAACGTTGGGCAATATCGCGGGTCAATTCCAGATGTTGTTTTTGGTCATCGCCCACGGGAACCAGATGGGTGTCGTACAGCAAAATGTCCGCCGCCATCAGCGCGGGATAATCAAACAACCCCACCGAGGCGCGCTCGCGGTCTTTGCCCGCCTTCTCTTTGAATTGCGTCATCCGCTCCATCCAGCCCATCGGCGTGTTGCAATTCAAAATCCACGCCAATTCGGAATGGGCGGGAATGGCGGATTGCGCGAACAGCACCGAGTGTTCGGGGTCAATTCCGGCGGCAAACAGCAGCCCCGCCATAGTGCGGATACTGCTTTTCAGCTCTGCGGGGTCTTGCGGCACGGTGATGGCGTGCAGGTCAACAATGCAATAGATGTTTTCGTGTTCGCCCTGAGTGGACACCCATTGTTTGATAGCGCCCAGATAATTGCCGATATGCACTCTGCCGGTCGGTTGGATGCCGGAAAAGACACGTTTTTTCATGGTTGAAACTCCTTGCCGGTGTGATTTTGGTTGGGGGATTGTAATACATTTTTTGCGGGCTGACCAATTTTATTCCCCGCCGCCGGGGGGGAGAATGGCGGCGCGGGGCAGCCGGATGGTGGTGGAAACGCCGTCATCGGTGTTTTCCATATGGAGCGTGCCGTGCAGAATGTTTTCCACGGTGTTGCGGAGGAGCGTGATTTCCAGTGAATGGTCGAACACCTTTTCCAAATCAACCCGAAAACCACTGCCGGGCGAGTGGGTGATGAGTTCAACGCATCCGTCTTTTTCCACAACGGAAAATCGGGCGATGAGATGGTCTCGGTTTTTGAGGGCGTGAGAGGCAAGCCCCGCCGCAATTTCGGTCAGCGCCAAAGAGATGTTGTGGGCGACATCGGCGGACACACAAATCTCGGAGGGCGCAATATCCACCACCAACTCTTTGCCGTCGGGCACGAATTCACACACCACGGAATGAAATATCCGTGACGCCACATCTCTGATGCGCACCGGCTGCCAGGCATTGCTCGATAACATTTCATGCAGTGCCGCCAAACTGCGCACCCGCGCGGTGATTTTCTTCAACGTTATCGGGGTGATGGGGGTGTTGTTCGCCTCGGCGAAACGTGTTTCCAGATAGAGCATCCCCATAATGGAGGTCAGATTGTTTTTCACCCGGTGGTCAATCTCTTTCAGTAACCGCGCTTTTATTGCCGCATCACGCCGGATTTGTTCCGCCTGCCGGGCTTGTTGCAGCGCAACCGCCAATGAGTCGGCGATTTTTTCGGCGATGGGATAATATTCGTCCAGAATGTCGTCGGAGTCGGTGAACCCGAAATTCAGGGAACCGACCAATTCATCATTGGCGAACAAAATGACGCTGATGGAAATGGTGAGCCGCCATTTTTGCAATTCTTGTTGCACCTGCTCGCTGGAACCGGGGAACGATTGGCGGATGATTTTTGCCGGTTGCGCTTTGTATTGCCGGTACAATGCCAGCTCTTTCAGGGGGATTTCCGCGCCCGTCCCCAGATTTTCGGGGACAACCTTGCCCCCGGCGGCGATGATTGTGCCGATGCCCCGGGCTTCATCCATCAACAAAACGCTGACGCGCTGGGCGGGAATCAGTTGCAGCACGGGTTCCAGCACGGCGGAGGCAATTTCCGCGGGTGACTGCGGCGACAAAATGGCGCGGTCAATTTGGTGGAGCAAATCAACTTGGCGGGCATATTGTTCCAGCCGTAATTCGCTTTCTTTTTGCAGGGTGATGTCTTCAAAAATGCCCTGAATGCCGATGATTTCCCCGGCGGTATTGTGCAGCGGTGTTTTGGTGGTGCGCACAATTCTGGTCGCGGAGCCATCCAGCGTGCGGCGTTTTTCAATGACCTCCAGCGGGCGGTCGGTTTTCATGACAAAGGCGTCATCCCGCAGATATTTTCGCGCCAATTCGGGCGGATGGATGTCGAAATCTGTTTTGCCCAGAACTTCCGCGGCAGTGCGTCCCGTGGATTGGCAATAATTGGCGTTGACAAAAGTGAAGCGTCCCTCTTTGTCTTTGCGGAACACACTTTGCGGCAGGGCTTCTATCAGCGATTGATACAAATTTCGACTTTCCCGCAGCGCGGTTTCCGCCCGTTTGCGCTTGATGATGCCGCTCAAATGCACGGCGATGCGTTTGACCCGCTCCGGTGCATCGGACGGAAACGGTTTGTTGCCCACAATCTCCAGCAACCCGATGGCATCATCACCTGCGGTCAGCGGACAAATGATTGCCACCGTTTCCTGCAAAGATTGTATGGCGCGCGCTCGCAAAGATTGAACCACGTCGTCCGGGATGTCATCCGGCAGGTTTGAGGCGATATAATCTGCCACCAAGGGGGCAAACGCTTGAGGGGTCTCCAGCAAAACGGGATCGCCGGTGGTGAACAAGCGGGCGTAAAATCCGGCGGCGGTGAGGTTGATTTTCAATTGCGGTGTTTGGCAATTGAGCGTTTTTCCAATCTGTTCGGCGAGCATTTCATTGATGCTGTTGCGGTGCATCGCCAGCGTGTTTTCCACGGGATTGACGTAATGCACGGAAACATCATCCGTTTTCAACAGCGATTGAAGCCCGCTGGTCAGCAGCGTGATGATGTCCGTCAATGGGTTCCCCTTGTTGGCGATGTGGTTGAGGGCGTTCAAAAAACGCAGCTCCTCCGTTTGCGCCGCCAACTCCCATTCCATAATTGCCCGTTCGGCGTTTTCCTGTTGCAATCGTTTTGTCAGTTGCAGCAGGTCGTTAATAAATTTCTTTTGCTGAGATTCCGTCACAATGTGGCACCACCCCCGTCGTTACCTTCATCATAGCATAAACCCATATCTCAGACAAGCATTTTTTTGGCGGGGTTTATAATTGCAACAGACTTCAATAATGCGGTTTGCGCGGCGGAGATTAAAAACTATTATTACGATAATTTTAATCTTCCCTTAAACATGTGCAGGTATAGTATCTTTTACAGTACAGAAAGAGGTGTCAGAATGAAGAAAATCCGTCCTTCGGAAATTACCCCCGAATCAATCTATCTTTCCCGTCGCAAATTTATGGTGGGCGTGGGCGCGCTCGCTGCCGGGGCATTGGTTGCCGGTTGCGGCGTTCAACCCAAAGAGACTGCCGCGGCGACGGCTCCCACCGCCGTTGCCCCGCCGACGCGCTCACCGGCGAAGTCCGGTGCGGGTGCAACCACAATTTCCCCCACCGCAATGCCCTCCGAGCCGTTTGCGTCCGCCGCAACCGACGAGTTGGGCGGCGAACTCACCCCATTCGATGGTGTGACCAACTACAATAATTTTTACGAATTCACCACCAAAAAAGAAAAGGTCGCCGAGCTTGCCAAAAACTGGC
>CAZMXX010000344.1:0-4630 GCA_964570315.1 uncultured Anaerolineaceae bacterium
TCTGCAAACCTCATTACCCGTGAAAGACACCGCCACCCATCTGCACCGGCTGGCGAATGAGGTGTTGCATCGCCTGCACCCCACTTCGGCAGTGTGCGGCATGCCCAAAAATGAAGCCCTGTCGTTCATTTTGGAAAAGGAAAAATACAACCGCGCTTTCTACAGCGGGTTTTTGGGACCGGTGCATCTGGAGAACGAATCGCGGCTGTATGTGAATTTGCGCTGTATGCAACTGAAAACCCGCAGTGCGCTGTTGTATGTCGGCGCGGGCATCACCGCCGATTCCAACCCGGAAGCGGAATGGGAAGAAACGGTGCTGAAATCGAAAACGCTGCTGTCGGTACTGTAGGTTTCAAGTCCCACGTTTCAGGTCTCAAGTCCCGGGTCTCAAGTTTCAGGATTCAAGCCTCAGGTCTCAGGTCAAACTTTGAACCGGAGACTTGAAACTTTGGATTTGAGACTTTAAACTTGAGATTTTGGACTTGAGACATTGAACTTTGAACTTCGGACTTGAAACATGAACCCCGAAACCCGAAACCATCTCCCCACCCTCGCCGCCATCTGTGCCGAACACAATGTGCGGCATTTTATCATTTCACCCGGCTCACGCTCTGCGCCGCTGGCAATTGCCCTCGCCCGCAACGCCGAAATTTCGGTGCGCATGGTGGTGGATGAACGCGCGGCGGGCTTCATCGCGCTGGGGATGGCGCAACAACTGCGCGCGCCGGTCGGATTGGTTTGCACCTCCGGCACGGCGACGCTCAACTACGCCCCCGCCATCGCCGAAGCATTTTACCAGCGCATCCCCCTGCTCATCCTCACCGCCGACCGTCCCCCGGAATGGATTGACCAACAGGACGGGCAAACGCTCCATCAGCAAAATCTATACGCCCCGCACACGCGCGGCGAGTTTCAATTGCCCGTTGATTTTTCGCACCCCGATGCCCGTTGGCACGCCGAGCGCATCCTCTCCGAAGCCATCATTCGCGCCACGCACCCCGTGCCGGGACCGGTGCATCTCAACGTCCCCCTGCGCGAGCCGCTCTATCCCGCGCCGGGCGAACGCGCCGAACCGTCGCCCCGACGGCACACCATCCGGCTGACCCCTGCGCAGAAAATTCTTTCTCCCGCCGAAACGGAATCGCTGTGCGCACAGTGGCAATCGGCGCGGAAAAAGCTGGTGGTGGTGGGGTTGCATCCGCCGGATGAAAAATTGGCGGCGGCACTGCGCGCCCTCTCCATCGACCCGACGGTGGCAGTGGTGGCGGACATCGCCGCAAATGTGCCGCCCGACGCGGTGACTGCCCCGCACGCCGACATGCTTTTCAGCGCGAAAAACGCGGCAACCCAAACCGCCCTCGCCCCCGATTTGGTCTTCAGTTTGGGGGGCGCGGTCGTTTCCAAAAGTTTGAAACTCTTTCTGCGCCGTCATCGCCCCGCCGAACATTGGCACATTGACCCCGCCGGGCAGCCGGTGGACACCTTTCAATCGCTGACGCGGGTCATCGCCGCCGATACCGCGCCTTTTTTGCGCGCGCTGGCGGAGTGTCCCGCCCCGTCCGGCAATTATCGGGCGGATTGGATGGCGCAGGAAAACCATGCCGCCTCCGCGCTGGAAACATTTTTGGCGAGCGCAACTTTCGGGGAATTTGTCGCCGTGCGGCACGTGCTGGCGCATCTGCCCGCCGGGGCGAATCTGCATTTGGGGAACAGCATGCCCGTTCGATACGCGAGCTATCTCGCCCTGCCCCGCGCCGATGTGCGGGTGAACGCCAATCGCGGGGTGAGCGGGATTGACGGCTGCACCGGCACGGCGGTCGGTGCGGCGCTGGCAACGGGTCGCCCCACGGTACTCATTTCGGGCGATTTGGCATTTTTTTACGACCGCAACAGTTTGTGGCACAATCACCTTCCATCAAATTTGCGGATTGTGGTGCTGAACAATGGCGGCGGCGGTATCTTCAAACTGATTGACGGACCCTCGAATCTGCCGCCCGCCGAGTTGGAGACACATTTTTTCACCCCGCACAAGTTGACCGCGCACAATACCGCCGCCGATTTCGGGCTGGCGTACTTTTCCGCCGATAGTGCATCAGCGCTGGAAAACATTTTGCCGCCTTTTTTCGCCGCCGACACCGGCGCGGCAATTCTGGAAATTTTTACCGATAGCGGTGTGAACACGGAGATATTCAAACTGTTCAAAAACATCATTCATAATAATGCGTGAAACGTGAGGCGTGAAAACATAATATCACGTATCACGTATCACGTATCACGTATCACGAAATACTTACTTCAGGAGAAGATTTATGCAACTCAAAAACCCGTGGAAACCCATTAAAGAATATGAAGAAATCAAGTTTGAATTTTTCGATGGCATTGCCCGCATCAGCATCAATCGCCCCGAAAAGCACAATGCCTTCACCCCGTTAACCGTCACCGAGATGATTGACGCGATGACCATCTGCCGCGACAATCTCGACATTCAGGTGATTGTTTTTATGGGCGAAGGGGGACGCGCCTTCTGCGCCGGGGGCGACCAGGGTGTGCGCGGGCACGGCGGCTACGTCGGCAGCGACCAAGTGCCGCGCCTGAACGTGCTGGATTTGCAAAAGATGATTCGTTCCATCCCGAAGGTGGTCATCGCCGCCGTGGCGGGCTGGGCAATCGGCGGCGGGCACGTCCTGCACGTCGTCTGCGATTTGACCATCGCCGCGGAAAATGCACGCTTTGGGCAAACAGGTCCGAAGGTCGGCAGTTTTGACGGCGGTTTCGGCGCCAGCTATCTGGCGCGCATCGTCGGGCAAAAAAAAGCGCGCGAAATCTGGTATCTGTGCGACCAATACGATGCGCAGGAAGCCCTGCAAATGGGCTTGGTGAACACTGTTGTGCCGCTGGAGCAACTGGAAGACACAGTGGTTGAATGGGCGCGGAAAATCATGAAGCGCAGCCCGCTCGCCATTCGGATGTTGAAATCGTCCTTCAACGCCGAACTCGACGGGCAGGCGGGGATTCAGGAGCTCGCGGGCAACGCCACTCTGCTCTACTACCTTTCCGACGAAGCGAAAGAGGGCAAAAACGCCTTCATGGAAAAACGGGAACCGGACTTCTCCAAGTTCCCGAAATTCCCGTAAAGATTGTTTCAGGTTTCAGGTTTCAGGTTTCAGGTTTCAGGTCATGGCGACATTCAAATCGTTTGAGGAAATTGAGGCGTGGCAATTGGCACGTCAATTGACTCGTGAAATTTATGCATTGACTGATAACGGCACATTTGCCGGAGATTACGGATTGCGTGACCAAATTCGACGTGCCAGTGTGTCCATTCTATCCAACATCGCAGAAGGATTTGAACGTGATGGCGCGAAAGAATTCGCTCAATTCCTGTCGCTGGCAAAAGGTTCCGCCGGAGAAGTTCGCGCCCAATTGTATGTGGCACTCGACCAAAATTATATCGACCGGGAAATATTTGACCGACTACAAACAGATTTGCGCATCATCGGCAGAAAATTAAGTGGATTGATGAAATATTTGCGCCAAACACCATACAATGGAACAAAGTACAGAAAAACCTGAAACAAAAAACCTGAAACAAAAGACGCGCCGGAAGTTCGGCGCGTCTTTTTCACCCCATACCCTGCGCTTCCGAGTGCCCGCCGGGACGAGCCGCGGGGTGTTGCGCGAAAAAACCGTCTATTTTCTGCGCCTGCACGCCGACGGACGCACCGGCACGGGCGAATGCGCCCCGTGGCGCGGCTTGAGCCTCGACGCGACCCCCGATTTTCCAACCCGCCTCGCGGAGGTGTGCCGCCGCATTTCCGCCGGTGAACACCCCGCCGACATCCGCGTGCCACATCTGCCCGCCCTGCAATTCGGGCTGGAAATGGCGTGGCTCGATTGGCGCAACGGCGGCACGGGTATCCTGTTCGATACCCCGTTCACCCGTGGGGATGCTCGCCTGCCCACGCACGGGCTGATTTGGATGGATTCGCCGGACGGATTGCGCCGCCAAATTGAAGCGAAAATCGCCGCCGGATTCACGGTCATCAAAATGAAAATCGGGGCGATTGATTTTGCCGATGAGTGCGCGGTGCTGGCGGATGTGCGCCGCGCCCACTCCGCCGAGCGCATCTCGCTGCGGTTGGACGCCAACGGCGCATTTTCGGCGGATGACGCGCTCGCCAAACTTGAAACGCTGGCGCAATTCGGTATCGAATTTCTGGAACAGCCCATCAAACCGGGACAATGGGACGCAATGGCGAAACTCTGCGCGGCATCGCCCATCCCCATTGCGCCGGATGAAGAACTCATCGGACACCACACCCCCGCCGGGCGCCGCCGCCTGCTGGACGCCATCCGTCCGCAGGGGATTGTGCTGAAACCCGCGCTGCTCGGTGGTTTTGCCGCCTGCGATGACTGGATTGCCGCCGCCACCGAGCGGGGCATCCAATGGTGGGCAAACTCCGCCCTGGAATCGAATATCGGTTTGAGCGCCATCTGCCAGTGGGTCAGCGCCCGCGCCCCCGACCGCGTGCATGGGCTTGGCACGGGGAAACTGTACGAAAATAATGTTGCCGGGCGGGTGAAATTGGTTGATTGGCGATTAGTGATTGGTGATTTGAGACCTGAGACC
>CAZMXX010000345.1:0-4598 GCA_964570315.1 uncultured Anaerolineaceae bacterium
CTTTTTCACCCTCTAAACCTACTTTCTGCTACTTGACATTTCACCGTATCGCTTAAAGTTAAATTTAAAATGCACCACTGAAACGAAATTGCTGTGCCAAAGCGATGGGTATAGCGTCATCACCCCCTTTTATGATTGAGATGTCGAATTTAATGTTTGTAGATGCGTTTTCAAGTTGTTGCGTAACCGAAACAGCAACTCGGATAATGTCTGTTGTTCTTCCGGCGAGAAAATCTTGAGCCGGTCTTCCACGTATGCCCGCTGTGTGGCTTCCGCCGCGTCGCGCAAACGTTTTCCCGCTTCGGTCAACCGCACCGAGACATATCGCCGGTCATTCGGGTTGGGCTGGCGCGTGACCAACCCCTCTTGCTTCATCATCTCGACAATGCGGGTCGCGTTGCTTTTGTCGCACAATAAATGTGTGCTCAACTCATTGATGCTCAAGCCGTCGCTGTTGCCCAAATGCACCAGCGCGTTCAGTTGGCGCAGCGATAGATTGTGCTGTTGCATCGTGCGTCGCTCCGCATCGTCCAACAAGATGAATACCTCTGTTATGAGGCGGTATAGAGCCATAGCATGCGTTTCGTGGGTCATAGTCTTGTCAATTGTTGAATGTGAAATAGTTGCGTTTGTCAACTGTTGCGGGTACTATACTCTTGTTTTTCGGAAATGTCAAGCCTCAATATTGTGATGGCGGCGGCGCAGGGGCAATCGTTTTTGACAGTCGTCCGGCAGTTGAATATAATATGGGCAATCTTTTATTTGGAAGGAGCAGGCACAATGGTTCAATTATTTGGAAAAGGACAAAATTCCCCATAAACGTGCGTCTGTTCCATTAATATGGTTTTCAACCGTGGGCGTGCGTTGCTCACGGTTTTTTATTTCGGCTGATTTTTTGAACCGTGGGTGGGTGCGCTCACGGTTTTTGTTTTGCGGAAAGGAGGTGTGCGATGGAAAAAATCATACCGTTGAAACAGCAAAATCTGAATTGGCAAAATTTCACCGAACATTTTAAGGAGCTACAATTGTGACGATAAAATCTATGTTGCCCGCAGACTTCACCCTTCGCCCGGCGACGATGGACGATATTCCGGCGGTGGTGACACTGCACAACACCTGTTCGATGCTGGAAGTGGGCATCACCGAGCGAGACGAAAATGAAACGATTCTGAGCTGGAAAACGGAAGGGTTCAGCCTGCCCGACGATTCCCGGCTGGTTTTCGCCCCCGACGGGCGTTTAGCCGCCGTGGCGACGGTGTGGATGGTGCGCAATCCGCCGGTGCATCCGTGGGTATCTATCCGCGTCCATCCCGATTTCACCGGGCTGGGGCTGGGAACGGCGCTCACCCGGTGGAGCGAAGCTCGCGCCCGCGACGCCATCGCCCGTGTGCCCGCCGATGCCCGCGTTTCAATGCGCTGTGGTGTTGCCGGAAGCTATCCCCCTGCCGTCCGGTTTCTGGAAAACTACGGTTTGACGCCGATACGGCACTTTTGGGATATGGAAATCATTTTTGACGGCACACTGCCCACCCCGAAACTGCCCGCCGGTATCACCATTCATCGTTTCCGCCATCCCCAAGATTTGGAGCGCACATACCTTGCGTTTGATGAGGCGTTTGAAGACCATTGGGGGCATGTGTCCTCGCCGCCGGAGGAAGAGATTGCTCGGTGGCGAAAATGGCTGGCGGAAGACCCGGACTTCGACCCCGATGTGTGGTTTTTGGCGATGGACGGCGATGAAATCGCCGGGGTGTCGCTGTGCAATGTGAAAACCGCATACGACCCCGACCTCGCTTGGGTGGAAATCCTCGGGGTGCGGCGACCCTGGCGCAAAATCGGGCTGGGATTGGCGTTGCTGCATCACACCTTCGGCGAATTTTACCGGCGCGGCAAAAAGGGTGTCGGTTTGACGGTGGATGCCGCCAGCCTCACCGGCGCAACCCGGTTGTATGAAAAAGCGGGGATGCACGTCGCGCGGCAGTACACCGATTATGAGTTGGAACTTCGCCCCGGCAGAGAACTGGAGACCGCTTGAGGGCGCAGACAACAACTTTCCAAAAATAGCCCGAATGTTATGTTGATTAAACGGCGCATTTGCGATATAATTTTAATGACTCGCATTGCGCCGTTTTCTATTTTGCGGGCAAACATGGTGCTGCCCGAATCATAACCTCAGGAGAAATGAATTTTCATGGAAGACAACCCTCTGCTGCTGTTGGCATTTTTATCGTTGTTTCATGTTTTCGGGGCGATTGCGTTGGGCTATGCCGTGCGTGTATTGTGGAAAAGACTGCGCGGCGACGATACCGCGCCGGCGTTCATCGCCATTTTTCTGTTGGTTTGGGGCTCAATGTTCGGGTGTATCCCCTTTACTTTCGGCATGGATCCGGCGCTGCCGGTATGGTTTCCGCTGGCGCAAATCAGCATTTGGGGAACAACTTTCATCCTTTCGGCGTTTTTTGGACAGAGCATCATGCGCTGGGCAAAACCGTTGCTGAATGCGCAGGTGATGATGATGGTGATGGGGGGGATTTTCATGCTCGCCGGCATCGGCGCGGGGCGCGCGATGTGGCTTGCCGGGGATGCTTTTCAGGCGATGATATTTGTGCTGGTATTCGGCGCAATTGGAGCGTTGATTTTTGCGCTGGGGCTGGTCGGATTGCTGAAGAGCAATCGCGTATAATTGCCCGGCGCAATTTGGAGGAAACTGTGACCAAACGGAATGTTTTGGGTTTGATGGGATTGCTGACGCTGATGCTGACGCTGATGCTGGCGCTTTCGGCGTGCGGCGCGCCCGGCTTTTTGGTGTCGCGGGTGACATTCATCCGGGCGGTGAATTCAACCGTTTTGAGTGCCGCGCAACCGAACCCCGCGCCGGTGGGGTATCCGGTGACGCTGGTGACGGCGCACACCGACCCCGACGGCATCAATCGGGTGGTGTTGTCGGTGAATGGGAAACAGGTCTCGCAGCAAAATCCGGATTTGGGGGAACAAACCGATTTTCGGGTGACGCATGTCTTCACCCCCGCCGAGCCGGGCGAATACCGGCTGACCATCACCGCGTACCCCAACAACCCCATCGTCGAAGTTTCGGAAATAACGGCAACATTTGTGGCGGTTGATGAAGCGATGCCCATGCTGGGGGCGGCGTCCGTGCCGCAGACCGGCGGCAACATCGCGTGTATGAATCGGGTGAAATTGCTGGAAGATGTGCCGCTGCCCAACGACGGCGAAGTGCAACCCGGCGCATCCTTCGCCAAAACGTGGCGGCTCAACAATAACGGCACATGCAGTTGGCGCGCCGGATATTCCTTCGATTTGGTTTCCGGTCCCGCTTTGAGCGCCGAAACGGTTGATATTCCGCATGTGGCGATGGACGGCAATGTTGACATCACCCTGAACATGGTCGCGCCGGAAAAATCGGGGACGTACCGCAGCACGTGGCAACTTTTTGACGCGGAAGGAACCCCTTTCGGCGAGCAATACGCGGTGGACATCACCGTGCCGAAAACCTGCCAAAACCCGGACATCCGATTGTTCACCGCGCAACCCGCCACCATCAGCGCGGGTGAGCCGTCGCTATTGCAGTGGGATGTCACCGGTGCGAAAGAAATTTCCATCGACCCCGGCGGCACGCAGACCAGCGGCGTCGCCAGCAATTTGGCGGTATCGCCGAGCCAAACCACCGTTTACACCCTCACCGCGCGCGACGGCGAATGTGTCTCCTCGCAGAAAATCACCGTGACGGTTTTGCCGCAAACCTGCGCGGGCATCACCGTCAACCGTTTTGACGCCACCCCCGCCACCATTTATCGCGGCGAACAAAGCACCCTGCAATGGGATGTCAGCGGCGCAACCTCGGTGAAGATTTCTCCCGCACCGGAGGTTAGCGCGGCGGTCAATTCGCTGACGGTTGCTCCCATTGAATCCACCACCTATTCCCTGACGGCGGAAAACGCCACCTGCCGCTTGGTGCGCGAAACCACCGTGACCGTTCTGCAATCCCTCACCCTGATTGATTTTGTGGCGGCGGCGAACACCGCCGTGTGGGAGACGGACAGCGGCATCATTCCTTTCAATTATGACCCCCGCACCGCGGTGCCGCCCGATTTGCAAATGGGATATGCGCGGTGGCATGACAATATCGGTTTGCAAAACGGGGATATTGTTGCCCGCGCGTTGGAAATCAATCCGGTGGCGCGTCCTTTTGTGCGCGGACGATACGCCTTCAACCTTGCCGGGGGAACCAAAACCACCGATGTGCTGCAAGTGCAAATGGCGTATCGCGCCGGGGTATCGGCGGTGAGTGACGCAACCTATACCCTGCTTTTCGTGCCGGTTGGACAACCTCCCATTTTATTGGGAACGATAACCTTAAATCCTGATGGCGTGCCGTTGGTGGCAGCCTTCCCGCTCTCAAATGTTCCTGCGGGGTCGCAGGGCGAATTTATTTTGCAAGCCAACAAGGGGGCATCCACCGCCGGTGATGTGGTTGAGTGGCTTTCGGCGGTGCTGGTGCGCCCGTAACCAAAGGAGTGGATGTGGTCAACTACCCAACGCTGAAGCAGTTGGGCTTGTCCCTAACAAAGAACGTTGAG
>CAZMXX010000346.1:0-4567 GCA_964570315.1 uncultured Anaerolineaceae bacterium
GGTTAACGGAGCGCTGAATTATGACGTCTGTGCTACCACTCGCGCTACTCATCGCATCCGCATTTTTTGTGGGTGGGATTGTGCTGTCTGCACTCATCGCCCTGCGGGCATGGCAGGAAAAACGCATCACCATTTTCCCGGTGGTGGCAGAAACGGAAACGCTGCGCCTGAAACGGGCGATATTTTCAGCGACGATATTTCTGGTGCTGTCCGCCCTTTCGCTGGGCGGCTGGGCGGCAACGCAACGCAACCCGGAGAATATTCTGCGAGCAGATGAAGCCACCCGCCAAGCCGAAATCGTCGCCGCTCCCACCGACACGCCCGTGCCGACCGCCACCCCCGCCCCCACCGAAACGCCGCTGCCCACCGCGAAAATCGTCGGCGTGAGCGCGGTCATCACCCCGGAGGCAACCGTCACCCCGTCCCCCGTCCCGCATCCGACGGTTTCTGCCGCCACCGTCACGCCATCACCGGCACAAAACGCGGCGAATACCGCCACAACTCTACCTGAAAATCTATCCATGGGTCCCATCTCTTTTGCCCTGAAGGTCTCAGACCGGCGGGAAGCGATTGACCCGGCAGAACAATTTTCCACCGTCCCGGAACGCATTTATGCGGTCTTCCCCTACAAAGGGATGAAAAACGGATTACCCTTTTCCGTGGTGTGGTATTATCAAAACAACGAGCTGATTCGCAACGATTATGTGTGGGAATGGGGCACAACTGACCGCTCTTTCGCGTTCATTTCGCCGGTGGGCGCGGGCACATACCGGGTGGAGTTGCGCGTGGGTAACACCACCGTCGCCGAAAATTCATTTGAAATCATCCAGTAGCACAATTTAATTGGGGAATTGCCAATGACCCGGCACACCGGCATCACCATCCGGCAGCATTCAACTGTCAAACATTGCACGTCAATCAGAAATTGATTGCACCGTGTTCAGTTTTCGGCTACCCGTTTTTATCATTCAGAAAGGAAGGAAAAATGCATCTGATTAACAAAAATCCTCTTGCCCCCCTTGCCGCCGATTTGCGCAGCGGCAAAATCAATCTGCACGATTTTTACGAATCGGTGTTCCGGCAGTTGGAAACGGTGGACAGCCACGTGCACGCTTTTGTGCCCGAATCGGGTCGGCGGGCGCGGGTGATGGCGGCGGTTGCCGCGCTGGAAGAAAAATACCCCAACCCCGACGACCGTCCGCCGCTGTACGGCGTGCCCATCGGCGTGAAAGATATTTTCCATGTGGACGGACTGCCGACCCAAGCCGGTTCGCGCCTCCCCGCCGAAGAATTGACCGGCGCGGAAGCGCCCTACATCACCGCGCTGAAAGACGCGGGCGCGATTGTGCTGGGCAAAACCGTCACCACCGAATTTGCCTATTTTGCGCCGGGACCCACCCGCAACCCGCACAAGTTGGAACACACCCCCGGCGGCTCCAGCAGCGGCTCGGCGGCGGCAGTGGCGGCGGGACTGGTTCCGCTGGCGTCCGGCACGCAAACCATCGGCTCGGTGGTGCGACCGGCGGCGTTCTGCGGCGTTTTCGGTTTCAAACCGACTTACGGGCGCATCAATCCCGAAGGGGTACTCTTTGTCTCCCGCTCGCTCGACCATGTGGGGCTGTTCACGCAGGATGTGGCGGGTATGCAGCTCGCGGCGACGGTGGTGTGCCGAGACTGGCAACCGGCGACGGCGACGGGGAAACCCGTGCTCGGCGTGCCGGAGGGAGCATACCTCAAACAGGCTGACCCGGAGGCGCTCTCAGCCTTTGAAACCCATCTGGCGAAATTGGAACTCGCCGGATACACCATCAAACGGATTCCGGCACTGCTCGATATTGAAATCATCGCCAGCCGCCACCAGAAATTGATGGCGGCAGAAATGGCACGGGAACATGCCGAATTGTACCCGCGCCACAAAGACCTCTATCGCCCCCGAACTGCCGCGCTGGTGGAAGAAGGGTTGGCGGTGGATGATGAAACGTTGGCGGCGTATCGCACCGCGCAATCGGAATTCCGGGATGCCGTTCAACAGCAGATGCGGGATGCGGAGATTGATTTGTGGATTGCGCCCTCTGCGCCGGGAGCTGCGCCCGAAGGCATCGGTGCGACGGGCAATCCGAAGATGAACCTCCCGTGGACGCAATCGGGATTGCCCTCGGTGAATGTGCCGGCGGGCGTCGCCGCCAACGGACTGCCGCTCGGCGTGCAACTGGTGGGGCTGTTCGGCGCAGATGAGCAATTGCTGGCATGGGCTGAGGGGGTGATGGGCGTATTCGGGTAAAACCGCGCCGGAGACTTCCGCCTCTCTGCAACTGTGGTAAAATATATACAGACCGGCATGTGGAAACAGAAAATTGGGTAGTGGTTATTTTTGACTGATGAAACAAAATATACCCGAAGGGTCGAAGGCAAATACCTGTTGCGTAGGGACAGAGCAATGCTCTGTCCCTACGGGCGAATGATTTCCATCAGTCAATTTGAACCACCACAGAAAATTGGACGCAAATCAACGCAGATTTTCGCTGATGCGGTGAAGCGCTATCGAAAGGCAAACGAATCGGCGGTCACAGGGAGGAACGATGAACATTTCCAAATATGCACGTGTGATTTCGGTGGGACTGATGGCAACGCTGATATTGACCCTGGCGGCATGCGGCGCCGTGTCATCATCCACCAGCCAAATGGCGGTGGATGAGGTGGCGATGGAAGCGCCCGCCGAGTCCTTCGCCGCCAGAGAAGCCGTTACCGTGGACGACGGTTCGGACAGCGCCACCACCGATTTGACAGCCGCAACGGTTGACCGCGTGATTATCTACACCGGCAGTATTGACCTGCGCGTGGCGGATGTGATGACCGCCGTGGACGACATCACCGCGCTGGCGGCACAGTATGGCGGATTTGTCGCCGGTTCCAACCTGTATGAATCGCAATCGCGGCTGCAGGGCAGTGTGACCATCCGCGTGACGGCGGAAAATTACCAAGCCGCAATGAACGCGCTGCAAACGCTGGGCAAAACGTTGCGGCAGGAGACAAGTTCGCAGGATGTGACGGCGGAGTATATTGACCTGCAAGCGCGGAAAGCCAATCTGGAAGTGACGGAAGCCGCGCTGCAAAAAATGCTCGACACGGATATGACCCGTCAAAAGCTGGATGATGTGCTGAAAGTTCAGCGGGAATTGACCAGCGTTCGCGGCGACATTGAAAGCCTCGCCGGGCAGTTGCGCTATCTGGAAAATCTGTCATCGCTGGCGACCATCACCGTGAACCTGACTCCGGAAGTCCAACCCGAACCGGACATCGAAGTGCTGGGCTGGCAGCCGAGCCGCACGGCGCGGGAAGCGTGGAGCACCCTGATTACCGCCTTGCAGAACCTCGGCGACACACTCATTTGGGGCGCAATCTGCGGCTTGCCGTTGCTGGCGCTGGGCTTCATCGTGTGGATCGTGTCCCGCTGGGCATATCGTCGCGTGCGGAAACCCGGCGAAAAAACCATCCCCACCCCCGCCCCTGAGGCGGAAAAAGAAGGCGATTGATGTCCCTGTCATTCCCCAAAGACCGAATGTTTTATCGGTTTTCGGCGTATGGTTTTCTGAAAAACCTGCGCTTCTTCGAGCCGTTCCTGATTCTGCTCTTTCGGGAAGCGGGGCAGTCCTTCACCCAAATCGGGCTGCTGTACGCCATCCGCGACATTGCCACCAACGTGCTGGAAATTCCCACCGGCGTCTTCGCCGACATTTTCGGCAGGCGGCGGTCAATGGTGATGGCGTTTGCGGCGTACATTGCGGCGTTCATCGTTTTTTACGCCTTCAGCAACTTTTATCTGTATGCGCTGGCAATGATACTCTTCGGCGCGGGCGAAGCGTTCCGCTCCGGCACGCACAAAGCGCTCATTCTGGAATACCTGAAACAAAACAACCTGACCCACCTCAAAGTGGATTATTACGGACACACGCGCAGCGCATCGCAGATGGGTTCGGCAATCAATTCGCTCATCGCGGCGGCAATTGTTTTTTACACCGGAAATTACCGTTACATGTTTTTGGCGGCAATCATTCCATACGTGCTGGATTTGTTTAATTTGATGACCTATCCCAAAACGTTGGACGGCAATCTGCAAACCGAACACTCGCGCGCGTCCATCGGTGCGCAGACCAAAGCAACGCTCACCGCTTTCGGCGCGATGTTCCGCCACCCCAACGCTTTGCGCGCGCTTTTGAACAGCGCCGGGTTTATGGGCTTCTTCAAAGGCTCCAAAGACTACCTCCAGCCGATTTTGCAGGCATACGCGCTCGCTCTGCCGCTGTTCATCACGCTGGACGACACCCGCCGCTCCGCCGTGCTGATTGGGGTGGTCTATTTTGCCATCTACCTGCTCACCAGCTACGCCTCGCGGAACGCCGCCCGTTTCAGCCGCCGATTTGCGAATCCGGCGCAAGCCATCAACGGCAGTTTCCTGCTCGGCGCGGTTTTTCTGCTGATTGCCGGGCTGGCGGCGCAGGAACATTGGGCAATCATCTCCATCCTGCTCTTTTTGGGGATGTACCTACTGCAAAATATTCGCCGCCCG
>CAZMXX010000347.1:0-4562 GCA_964570315.1 uncultured Anaerolineaceae bacterium
TGACGGCAATGTCTGGGCAGTCTTCCCGGCGACCAACCCGCTCAATCCGTCGGGCAGTCCGATTGTGCAGCAAGCGACCGGACGCATCGCCGGGCTGGCGAAGGTGCTGGCGGCATCGGGCGGCTGGCAGGGATACAGTTACCCCGACATCACCACGGCGGCATCCCCGGCGGCAAACCAGCCGAAGGCGGTCAGCGCGGAAATTGCGGTGAGCACGCCGCAATCCCCCGTGACGGCATGGGGTCCGGGCAACACCCTGCAATATGTGGTGCAACTGACCAACCGAGAGGATTACAC
This sequence comes from uncultured Anaerolineaceae bacterium, assembly GCA_964570315.1. Taxonomy (GTDB): domain Bacteria; phylum Chloroflexota; class Anaerolineae; order 4572-78; family 4572-78; genus JANTHQ01. The sequence continues at coordinate 298 of CAZMXX010000347.1, forward strand.
GCTGACCAATCAAAGCCTGACATTCCTAGCGTCCCCGTCCGGTGCGCTGATACATGACAGCATCACCGGCGCGACCTGTACCACCACCAACCCGTGGACGTGTACCGTGGCGGAAGTGCCGCCCGGCACGAGCACCATCACCCTAACCACCCATCTGGTTTCCAATCTGACGGGCATCACCGATACCACCATGTACATTGATTTGCTGAACAGTTCCATCCCGCCCGAAATGGTGACGCAGGGTAAAATTGTCCATCAGATGGACAGCGAGCCGCCGGAAATTTCAGTGGACAGCGCTCCGTTTGTTTATCTGGGCACGCAGAGCGTTCAGGGAACCGCGTTTGACGCCGGTATCGGGGTGGATTATGTCGAAATTCAACCCGAAGGCGGCAGTTGGCAGCGCGCGGTCGGTACGGATTTCTGGACGGGCGACGTGACCGTCTCCCCCTTCGCCCAGAATGGCGATATTGTGCGCGTCTTTGTGCGGGCAGTGGACAAATTCGGACAGGTCAGCCCGACGAAAGAAGTGACCTTCACCGTTGACCTGCAACCGCCGACGGTCACGCTTTCCGGTCCCACGGCGGTGAGCGGTACATTCAGCGATATTGCAGGCGTCGCCGGCGACCAGCCGAGCGGGAATGAAGCGGCGTCGGTCTTGGTGGAAGTCGATAGCGAACCGTGGCGGGAAGCGACGCTGTTCGCCACCGACAGCAACGGCGATATTCCCTTCCAATGGACGTGGAATCTGCCCACCGAAGACGGCATCACCCACACCATCCGCGTGCGTGCCACCGACACCGTGGGCAACGACGGTTATCTCACCCCCGTGCGGTATATCATGGTGGATAATGTCGCGCCGGTGCTGACCGGCACACAGGTCTTCACCGAAGTGGTGGTGCAGAATTATCGTCCGGGAGTGACATGGGGCGCGCCGGTGCTGACCGGAACCGTCACCGATGGCGGCGGCATGCAATCGGTGCTGGTGCAGGTGGAAGAACCGAACGGCAACATTTACGATGCCCCGGCGACCCTCAGCGGCAATACGTGGGCATTCACACCCACCCTCACGCTGACCGGCACGCACTATCTGCGCCCGCGCGCGATTGACACGCTGGGCAATACCACCTACGGCGACACCTTCAACCTGCACGTCATCGCCGCCCCGGATGCCGCCGGCAACACCTTCATCACGCCGGAGGACACGCCGCTGGTCTTCACCCCGTTGTTCAATGATGTCGATTTGGACAGCACCATTTTGATGATTACGGCGGTTTCCACGCCGACCTTCGGCACAACGGTCATCACCGGGACGACGCAACTGGTGTACACGCCGCCCCTCAACTTCAACGGCACGGATGTGTTCACCTACACCGTCAGCGATGAAATCGGGCTGGTGGGCACGGCGACCATCACCGTGACCGTGACCCCCGTCAACGACACCCCGGTCATCACCAACGGCGGCGTCATTTCGGTGACGATGAGCGAGGACGGCGACCCGCTGCCCTTCGCGTTGACCCTCGACGCGCTGGACGTGGACAACGATGTGCTGACGTGGACGGTTTCCGCCCCGGCGGCGCACGGCACAGCCGCCATCAGCGGCACCACGGGCATCACTGCGGCGATGGCATCCGTCGCCTACACGCCCACCCTCAATTTCAACGGGGTGGATACCTTCACCGTGCAGGTGTCGGATGGGGCGTTGACCGATACCATCGGCGTCAGTGTCACCGTGGGAGCGGTCAATGACGCGCCGGTGGCGGTCAATGATACGCTGGTGGCGATGCGCAGCAACGGCGGCATCCAACTACTGGCGACGAGCAGCGGCATCGGCGCGCTGAACGTGCTGACCAACGACACCGACGTTGAAAACGACCCGTTGAGCGTCACAATTGTGGGACAGCCGTCGCAGGGCGGCGCGGTGACGATTGACGCGCTGGGCAACCTGACCGCCTACACGCCCACCACAACCTTCACCGGCACGGAAACCTTCACGTACACCGTCTCGGACGGCAGTTTGAGCGATACCGGCACGGTAGTCGCCACGGTGGTGGACGGGCAGGGCGGCGGCTCGGCGGGCGAAACCTTCACCGCCACCACCTCGGTGCTCAGCGGGACGATTACCACCACAGTGACCGTGCCGCCTGCCGCAGCGGGCGCGGAACCGCTGGCGTTGGTCTTCACGGAAACGGTGACAACCGGCAGCCCGCCGCCGGGACTGGCATTCGTCGGGTTCTCCTTCGCGCTGGAAGCGTATGTGAACGGGCAATACACCTCGCCCTACACCTTCACTGCGCCCATCACCGCGACCATTGATTACAGCGGTTCGCCCCTTGCGGGCAGCCATGATGAAGGGGTGCTTGACCTGCGGTACTGGGACGGCGCAACATGGCGCAGAGACGGCATCACCATTGTGGCGCGGGATACTGTGAGTCACCGGCTGACCTTCACCCTCGCGCATCTCACGCCATTTGCGGTGGTTATGCCGCAGTATCAAATCTATTTGCCATTGGTGATGAAATAACTTGACCCTTCCGGAAAACGGGGGGAAAATGAACCATAGAAACGCGAAGGCACATCTTCACTTTAGATAATTTTGTAATTTGCGGCAGTTTCAACGCCATTGATGGTAGTGACAGGGCATTGCTCTGTCACTACTTGGAATATCGTATATTTCGATTGTTTGATGTTTAAGCGGAACAACCCCGAGGGATGATGATGGCATGGAATAAAAAACTTCGGAAATTGGTATGGGCAATATTAACCGGGTTGATGCTGGTGCTGGGTTTGTTGGGCTACGGCGCGGCGATGACACGGGTGTCGGCGGCGGGTCCCATCACCGTGGACACCACTGCCGACGAACTCAACACCAATGGCAACTGCTCCCTGCGGGAAGCCATCCAAGCCGCAAATACCGATGCCGCCGTGGATGCATGCGCGGCGGGCAGCGGCGCGGATGTCATCACTTTCAGCCTGACCACCCCTGCCGTCATCACCCTGACGTTGGGCGAACTGACCATTTCCGCCGACCCGTTGACCATCAACGGACCCGGCGCGAACCTGCTGACCATCAGCGGGAATGATGCCGGGCGGGTGTTCAACATCACCGGCAATGTGCCGGTCACCATTTCCGGGATGACCGTGCGCAACGGGAACACAGTCTATGACGGCGGCGCACTCCTCAGCGTGGGTGATGTGACGCTGGAAAATGCGGTTTTTCAGGAAAATCATGCCGGTGATGATGGCGGCGCGATTAATGTGCAGGGCAGTTTAACGCTGACCAACACCGCCGTGCTGAGCAACTCGGCGGCGGGATTTGGCGGCGGCATCAATACGGCGCTCGCAGCGGTGACGCTGACCGGCGGACGCATCGAAAATAACACCTCGGGCAGTTGGGCGGGCGGATTGTACGCCAACGGCACACTGACCATCAGCGGAACCCGTTTCATCAGCAACAGCGCGCAAACATACAGCGGCGCTATTTTCGCGTGGAAAGATGTCACCGTCACCAATGGGTTATTTGAACGCAACACCGCCCGGACGGACGAAGTCGGCGGGATGTTTGTGTTCAAAAATGCCATCCTCACCGATACCCGTTTCATCAGCAATACCGCTCAAAAGCGCACGGGGGCGTTGTTTGTGCGCGGGAACACCCGAATCTCCGGCGGGGAGTTTGCGGGCAATGTGGCGCTGGGCGGTACGGCGGGCGCGCTCAACGTGGATGGCACGCTCGATATTGACGGCACTCGGTTTGTGAGCAACCGCGCCACGGGTGACGGCGGTGCGCTGTGGTACGCGCTCGACACCATCCATATTGCCAATGCGACCTTTGCCGGAAACCACACCGATGGCAACGGCGGCGCCATTGAAATGCAAACATCGCTCATCATCACCAATACCGATTTTTTGAGCAACACGGCGGCGGGGCAGGGGGGAGCGGTGAATACCTCCGGCGCAGCCATCACCATCACCGGCGGGAAATTTGAAAACAATGTCGGCGGGCTGACCGGGGCGCTGTACACCTCCGGCGCGCTGACCATCAGCGGCACACACTTCATCAGCAATTCGGCGCAGATGTTTGGCGGCGGTATTTTGGCTTGGCAGGATGCAACCATCACCAACGCCCGCTTCGAGCGCAATTCGGCGCGCGATTATAATGTGGGTGCGCTGTATGTGGATGGCAATTTGCAATTGACCAACACCGATTTCATCAGCAATACTGCCGGACAACGTTATGGCGGGGCGTGGGCGGGCGGTGATGTGCAGAT
>CAZMXX010000348.1:0-4543 GCA_964570315.1 uncultured Anaerolineaceae bacterium
GGGGGTGATAGGGTTGGCGGCGGTGGGGGTCTTCCGGCTGCGAAAGCACGTCCCGTTGCTGGCGCTCACGGGGGGGGGATTGCTGGCGTTCTGGGCGTTCAATCTGGTCTATTTCATCGGCGATATTTTCGTGCTGTTCATCCCCTGCTGGCTGATTGTGTCGCTGTGGGTGGCGACGGGCGCGTTCACCATCGCCGACCGGCTCGCCGCCGCGCTGGTGGCTCGCAAGCGAGCGCGGGTGGCGGAAGGTCCCGTTTTCGGCGGGGCATTTTCGCGGCTGGATGTCCGTATGCAGCATTTGACGCAAGTGCTGGTGGTTTCGGTGGCGCTGCTGTTGCCACTAACGTTGCTGGTTACGCGATATTCCACCGTCAATCAGCACCCAAATACCATCGCCCGTGATGCCTGGCAGGAAATTCTTTCGGCTGATTTGCCCGAAAATGCTATCCTGCTGAGCAACGACCGCAACGAAATTATGCCGCTGTGGTACTATCAATTTGTGGAAAAGAAACGCCCCGACCTGCTGGGGATTTTCCCGCTCATCACCCCCGCGCCCGATATGCAAAATGTGGGGCGGGTGCTGGATGCGGCATTCGCCGCCGGGCGTCCCGTCATTTTCATCAAGCCGATGGACGGGCTGTCGCTGAAGGCGGATGTGACGCCACTGCCGCCGCTGCCGCACGCGCAACTCTTTCGAGCGGAAAAAGCGAACCTCTCGCCCGCCGAGCCGCTGTCGCTGGCGGTGGGCGGCGGGTTGCGGGTGACGGGCTACACGCTCACGCGCGGGGAAAACTCGCTGGTGGTGGATGTTTTTTGGGAAACAGATGTATCGCCGGCGGATGATTTGACCAGTTTCGTGCATTTGGTCGGTGCGGACGGGATGGGCATCACCCAAAGCGACCATCGTCCCGGCGGGGTGTTTTATCCCACCCGCCTGTGGCAGCCCGGCGAAACCCTGCGCGACCGGCACACGCTCATCCTGCCCGCAGATTTGCCCGCCGGAGATATGTCGCTGGTGGTGGGGATGTATCGCCAACCCGCACCGGGGGTGATTGAATCGGTGGGGGAAGTTCAATTAACAATTATCAATGAGCAATGAGCAAAACAGGTCGTCATCACTTACAATTGAGCCACTACCCGTTCCCGTATCCCGCTAATGGTGGAACAGCCGCACGCCGCTGAAGATGAGCGTCATCCCGTACTCATCGGCGGCGCGGATGACCGCTTCATCCCGCACGGAGCCGCCCGGCTCCAGCACAAACTGCGCCCCGCTGCGCGCTGCGCGGTCGATGTTGTCCCGAAACGGGAAAAACGCATCGGAGCTGACCGACACCCCGCGCAATTTCGCCTGCCAATCGGCTTTCATTTCCGCCGAAAACGGCGGCGGTACGGTCTCGAAGCTCGCCGCCCATGCCGCCCGTTCCGATTCAGTCATCTCGCCGGAAATGTACAAATCCACGGCGTTGCTTTTCACCGCACGGGGCGTATCCGGCTTGAAATGCAATCCCAGCACCGCCGGATGTTGGCGCAGCCACCAATTGTCCGCTTTGTCGCCCGCCAAGCGCGTGCAGTGAATGCGAGACTGCTGCCCCGCCCCCAACCCGATGACCTGCCCGTCGAGCGCGAAACACACCGAGTTGGATTGCGTGTATTTCAGCGCAATCGTCGCCACCAACAAATCGCGGACGGCTTCCGGCGGCAGATGTTTTTTCGCCGACACGATATTCGACAGCACATCGCGGGTGATGGCGGCATCGTTGCGTTTCTGCGCCAGCGTCAATCCGAAGACCGTGCGATATTCCATCGTCTCCAGCTCAAAATCAGGGTCAATCTGCACCACCGTGTAGCGCCCTTTCTTCTTTCGGCGCAAAATTTCGAGCGCTTCCGGCGCATATCCGGGCGCAATCACCCCGTCCGACACCTCCCGGCTGATGATGCGCGCGGTGGACTCATCCACCGTATCGCTGAGCGCAATCCAATCGCCGAAGGACGACATCCGGTCTGCCCCACGCGCGCGGGCGTAGGCGGTCGCCAGCGGGCTGAGGTCGCCCAAATCGTCCACAAAATACGCCTGCGCCTGTGCCGCCGAAAGGGGTGCGGCAACTGCCGCCCCCGCCGGGCTGACATGCTTGAACGACGCGGCGGCGGGCGCATCGAGCGCGGTGCGCAACTCTCGCACCAACTGCCAACCGTTCAGCGCGTCGAGCAGATTGATGTATCCCGGCGCGCCATTCAGCACCGTGAGGGGCAGTGCACCGCGCGTGGAAAAAATCAGCGCCGGTTTTTGGTGGGGATTCGCGCCGTAGCGCAGTTGCAATTGGCTTTTGGTGTGCGGAAACTGTCCGCGCAGATAGCCCGAAATCGCCGCATCGTATGCCGCTGTATGTTCAAACGCCTTCAACGCCAGTCGCTCACGGGTTGACGGCATCGTCTCCCCCGCCGATTGCAATTCCGCCAGCACCGGCGCATAGTCGGCGGGGTCGCACAGCACCGTCACCCGCGCATAATTTTTCGCCGCCGCCCGAATGAGCGTCACCCCGCCGATGTCAATCTGCTCAATCGCCTCCGACGGCAGTACATTGTCGCGGGCGACGGTCTGCTCAAACGGATACAAATTGCAAACCACCACCTCAATAAAATCATACCCCTGCGCCGCCAAATCGGCGCGGTCGGCGGGGATGTCCCGCGCCAGAATACCGCCATGCACCGCCGGGTGGAGCGTTTTCACCCGCCCGCCGAGCATCTCCGGCGCGCCGGTCACATCGGCAATATCGGTGACGGGTATACCGGCTGCGCGGATGGTTTTCGCCGTGCCACCGCTCGCCAGCAAAGCAAAACCCAGCTCGGACAACCCTTGCGCCAATTGAACCACATTCGTTTTGTCTGATACGGAAAACAACGCCTGTTTTCGGGGTTGGGACATCGTTACGCCTCCAAAAAAAATTATCGCGCCGATAACGGTCACTGTTATGGCAATGGAATCTATGGGACTATTTGGAGTTTAACCCAATGCCGATTAGAATCAAAAAATATCTTTTCTGTTTGAAATGGAGGCGCGGCAATGGGATTGTTTCAAAAATTAGCAAGGCTCTTCAATGGGAAACAGACAGGCGATGAAGGGAAGGCACGCCCACCCATCGACAAACGGGCGGCATACATCACCGCCATTGAAGCCGAGCGAGCGCAGAAAGAATCATTTTTCCGCATGAGTCCCTATTCGCCCCTGGACGCGGATGCACGCGCAACCTTCCCCGGATTGAAACACTATCCGGTTGACCCGGCGCTGCGCTTCACCCTGCCGTTGGAACCCGTGACGCAGGAAGAAATCATCATCCAAACCAACACCGGCGACGAGCAACCCTTCTATCGTGTCGGCACAGTCACCTTCACGGTGAATGGCGAATCCGCCACCCTGACGGTGTACCGGGGCGTGGAAAACACCGAGCTGTTCATCCCCTTCAAAGATGCCACCAACGGCTCGGAGACGTATGGCACGGGGCGATATTTGGAGCCGGTGTCGCTGGCGGACGGCGCCATCCTGCTTGATTTCAATATGGCATACAACCCCTACTGCGCCTATTCCGAAAATTACAGTTGTCCCCTGCCCCCCGCTGAAAATTGGCTGACCGTTCCCATTCGCGCGGGAGAGATGGCATTCAAATAGCGGCATCCGCCCGCCACAGTTGCCACGCGGAAACGGCGAACACCGTCACCGAAAAAATATACAGCAGGGGGAGCGAAATCCACACCACCAGCGAATACGCCAGTAGCGGACCCACCGCCATGCCCGCGTCGTTGGCGGTGGTGAACGCCCCCACAAACAAATGCGGCGATTCGGTGCGGGTGGCAACCGTGCTCGACACGGCGCTGAGGGTGACAAACAACCCCGACCCGGCGACAAATGCCGCGAACAGCGCCGCCATCATCCCCGCGCCGTTCAGTAGAATCGCACCGCTCACCCCCGCCACCATCAGCACAGCCAACACCAGCACCGTCGCCGTCTGCCCGAAAAAATCGGAGACCGCGCCCAAAATCGGTCCGAAGATGACATCAGCCATGAACCGGCTCGCCAGCATCAGCCCGGCGACCGTGCCGATGCCCAACCCCAACCCGTCCGGCATCGTCTCGCCCAGCCGTTGGGTGAGAAAAAGGGAGGCGGTGGAAATCAGCACCCCATCCACCAGCCCGTCCAAAAAGCCGGAGACCAGCACCCACCGCAACAACGAAACCCGCCACAGCGCGCGCCACGGGGTGCGGTCGGCGACGGTGCGCGCCGGTGTTGCCGTCGGGGCGAAAGACGACTCCCCCCAGCGGATGAACCATGCCACCGGCAGTGCCAGCACGGTGAAGAGCGCAATGGTCTGCGCCGCGCCGCGATACCCCCAACGGTCGCGCAGAATGCCGCCCAAAACCACGCTCACCGCGCTGCCGAGGCGCACCAGCCCCCACAACGCGCCCATCAGCCGCCCGCGTTGCGCGCCGTGCCCGTGCCAAACGGCTTCATAGCCGCCCTGCCGCAACCCCGACCATGCTATCCCCTGTC
>CAZMXX010000349.1:0-4487 GCA_964570315.1 uncultured Anaerolineaceae bacterium
ACTCGGTGGGGGAGATGCGCCCCGCGTCGCGCAGGACGGTCAGAATTTGGGTGATGGTGAGCGCGGCGTGCAGCCTCAACCCCGCCGCCGAGAGATTCGCCGCGCCGCCCTGTTCGCGGTCAATCAGCACGGCGACATCCGTCACCGACAGCCCCGCCCGGCGCAAAGTTTCCACCGCCGACAGCACGCTGCCGCCGCTGGTGACCAAATCTTCCACCACCGCCGCCGTCTCTCCCGCCGAGAAAACGCCTTCCACGGTTCTGCCCGTGCCGTGCGCTTTCGCCGCTTTGCGGGGGTATATCAGCGATGCACCCATCGTCAGCGCCACCGCCGTGCCGATGGGGAGCGCAGCGTAGGGGACACCCGCGATGTGGTCGAAGGCAATATTTTCCAGCAGACGGGCATACGCCCGCGCCGCCAGTTTCAGCAACCGCGCCGAGGCGCTCAGGCGGCGCAGGTCGATGTAAATGGGGGAAGTGCGCCCCGACGCCAGCGTAAATTCGCCGAACTGCACACAACCCGCATCGTACAACCCCAAAATCAGGTCGGTGTGCGGCGCAGGTCCTTTCCCCTCCCCCACGGTTTTGCGAGCCAGATTGATGGCATCCCGCAGCGATTTCGCCACCGCACGGGGGTCATCGGCATAGATAATTGCCCGCGAGACCGGCACAATCATGCCCTGCCCGCGGTCGTCCAGCCCCGCCGCCAGCGCCTCCGTCAGATTGCCGCCCTGCGCACCGACGCCTGGCGCGAGAATCCACGGGCGACGCCCCGCCGTCACCTGCCGAAAACGGCGCAAAGCGTGCGGTTGCGTCGCGCCGATGACGAAGGCGATTTGGTCATCGTCGCCCCAAGTTTGCGCCTGCCGGGCGATATGCTCGAACAGGGGCGCGTCATCGCCGAATTCCTGCACCGTCGCCGCCGACGGGTTGGAAGTGTAGCACAGGACGAAGGCGGTTTTGCCCGCGTGCGCCACAAACGGCGCGACGCCATCGCGCCCCAGATACGGGTTCACCGTCACCGCGTCCGCGCCCCACACCTCGAAAGCGGCGCGGGCATACGCCGCCGCCGTACTGCCGATATCGCCCCGTTTGGCGTCCAACAGCACCGGAATGTCGGCGGGCACAGCGGCGATGGTTCGGCGCAATGCGTCCAGCCCCGCCGCACCGAATTGCTCGTAAAAGGCGAAGTTCGGCTTGTAGCAGCAAACCAAATCGGCGGTTTGGCGGATGATGTCCGCCCCCCACGCCACCAGTGCGGCGGCATCAACTTCGGCGGGGAACCGGGCGGGATATTTTTCGGGATTGGGGTCTAGCCCCACGCACAACAGCGAGTTATTTTTTTCAATGGCGTGGGTCAATTTTTGGATGAAATTCATGGCAATTCCTTATATTTGTCAATTCGTGTCATTCGTGATTTGGCGCATACTTTCCCGTTTTATCTGCGACAATCCGTTCAATCCGTATCATCTGCGTTCAAACCCTCCCACCACCCGCCGAATGGCATCCACGATGAGCCGGTGTTCGGCGGCGTGCATGCGGGTTTCAAATGCGTCGAGCGTGTCGGCGGGCAGAATGGGCACGGCAGCGGTGGCGATGACCGGACCCGCATCCACTTCCGGGACGACGAAATGCACCATGCAACCGCTACCCGCAATTTCGCCGCGCCGATACGCCGCAAATGCCCGTTCGATGGCGTGGGTTCCGGGGAATTGTCCCGGCAGTGCGGGATGAAGATTGACCACTTTTCGCGGAAACCCGTTCAGAAACGCGGCGCTGAGAATATGCATCCAGCCCGCCAGCACCACCAAATCGGGCTGGAACGATTGCACTGCCGCCGCGACATCGGCATCATATTCCGCGCGGGTTCTACCCGCTTCGCGGTATTGTTTCAAAATGAAACAGCAGGTGGGAATATTCGCCGTTTCCGCCCGCACCAGCCCGAAGGCATCCCGCCGGTTGGCAACCACACCGACCACCGCCGCATCGAGTGTTCCGGCGGCGCAGGCATCGAGAATCGCCTGCAAATTTGTGCCGGAACCGGAAATCAGCACCACCAGCCGCGCAGTCATACCAGCACCTCCACCCTGCCGCCGGGAACAATTTCTCCCACCTGCACCGCTTTGGGCAAAAGGTTGAGCGCGCGCACAGCTTCGGGAGGCGGCAGGACAATCAGCATGCCCAATCCCATATTGAACACGTCAAACATTTCGGCAGTGGACACATTGCCGGTGGATTGAATCAGCCCGAAGATGGCGGGTTCCGCCCATGTGCCGCGCCGAATTTCCGCGCCGAGTCCGGCGGGGAGGATGCGGGGAAGGTTGCCCGGCACACCGCCGCCGGTGATGTGCGCCAATCCGTGAATGACGATACCGGCGATTTGCAGAGCGGAAATTTCGGGCAGATAGCAGCGATGCACCGCCAGCAACGCCGCGCCGATGGTCTCGCCGTTCAGCGCCGGGTGCGGCGCGAGCCAGTCCAGCCCGTCCAGCACGTGCCGCGCCAGCGAAAAACCGTTGGTGTGCAACCCGCTCGACGGCAGCGCCAGCACCGCATTCCCCGCGCGGATGGCGGAACCGTCGAGCACAGCGGCGCGCTCCACCACGCCGACAATTGTGCCCGCCACATCCACTTCGCCGGGCAGATAAACGCCGGGCATCTCCGCCGTCTCGCCGCCCAGCAGGGCGCAATCCACTTTTTTGCACGATTCAGTCATCCCGCGCACGATGGCGGCAATCTGCATGGGATTCAATTTCGCGGCAGCCACATAATCCAAAAAGAAAAGTGGACGCGCGCCCTGCACCAGAATATCATTGACGCAGTGGTTCACCAAATCCTGCCCGATGGTATCCCAGCGGTTGAGCCGCGCGGCGACTTTCGTCTTCGTGCCCACGCCATCGGTGGAGGCGACCAGCACGGGATGCGCCATTTTCGCCAGCGCCGCCGCGCTGAACAGCCCGCCGAATGCGCCCAACCCCGCCAGCACGTCGGGGGTATAGGTTGACTGTACCGCTGCCTTCATCAATTTGGTGGCGGTTTCCCCCGCCGAAAGGTCAACCCCCGCCGCCGCGTAAGTTTGCCCCGTTTTGCCGATGTCGGTGCGGAAGTGCGCCCCTTTGAACCAAATTTGCCGCACGCCGCGATACGCTTTTTCCAACGCCGCCGGCAGATTGTCCGCCACCGCACTGACCGCCAACACGCGCCCGCCCGCTGTCATCGGCGAGCCGTCCGCCGCGCGGGCAGTACCGGCGTGAAAAACGGTCACATCCTCCCCGGAAATATCTTCCAGCCCGGCGATGGGCAGCCCTTTGGGGTAGCTTTCGGGATACCCCGGCGACGCCATCACCACCGTGGCGCACGCCCCCGCCCGCCAGCGAATTTCGATGTCCGCCAGCCGTCCGGCGATACAGGCGCGGAAAATGTCGAAAATGTCGGTTGCCAGCAGGGGCAGCACCGCCTGCGTTTCGGGGTCGCCGAAGCGGCAATTGAATTCCAGCACCTTCGCACCCGCCGGGGTGAGCATCAACCCGGCATACAAAATGCCGACATACGGAACGCCATCCGCCACCAGCCCATCCACCGCCGGTTGGAGCACCGTGCGCCGAATTTCGTCCACCAGCGCGGGCGAAATGTCGGGGGCGGGGGCGATGGCGCCCATGCCGCCCGTGTTCAGTCCCGCATCCCCATCCAGCGCGCGTTTGTGGTCACGGGCGGGGATGAGCGGACGGGCGATTTTGCCGTCGCACCATGCCAGCACGGAAATTTCCGCGCCGGTGAGCCGCTCTTCAATCACCACTGCGTCCCCCGCCGCGCCGAACGCCCGCGCCGTCATAATTTTTTCCAGCCCGGTTTCCGCCTCGGCGGGCGAAGCGCAGATGAGCACCCCTTTTCCCGCCGCCAGCCCATCGGCTTTGACCACCAGCCCCCCGTTTTGCGCGCGGATGTGCGCCCGCGCCGCTTCAATATCGGTGAAAACCCGGTAATCGCCGGTGGGGATGCCGTGTCGCCGCATGAAGTCTTTAGCAAACGCCTTCGAGCCTTCGAGCCGCGCGGCGGCGGCGAGCGGGGCGAAAACGGGCAGATTTTCGCGCCGAAAAACGTCGGCGATGCCTGCCACCAGCGGCGCTTCCGGACCGACCACCGTCAGCGCGATGTTTTCCGCGCGGGCAAACGCCGCCAGCGCGGGGATGTCGGTGGCGGGGATGGCGACATTCCGCATTTTCCGCGCGGGGTCGTCCGTCCCGGCGTTGCCGGGGGCGATGAAAACGGTTGCTACCTGCGGGGATTTCGCCAGCGCCCACGCCAGCGCATGCTCGCGCCCGCCGCCGCCCACCACCAGCACTTTGTTTTTTGGGGATGATGTCATTTTTCGCCTCTATAATTTTTTTACACGGAATCACGAATGGCTCGAATAAACGAATGTCACAAATATTTGTATCTATACAGGGTAAGCCTCTGTGGTATAATACCGGCTATGGAAAATCTCCG
>CAZMXX010000350.1:0-4484 GCA_964570315.1 uncultured Anaerolineaceae bacterium
GATGCACCCGGTCACGCTGCCGGAAATCTGTACTGGATTGTGGATTTAATGCGGCACGTTCAAGCACAAGGGTTCGGGACATTACTAACAGGACAAGCCGGTAATGGGAGTATTTCGTGGGCGGGAAGACCGGCATCGTTGCCGTGGGGCACTTTGTTGAAGCAAGGGAAATGGAAGCGAGCGATAAAGCACAAAATCTTGCTCCCGTTGGGCGCGACTCGATTGGGTGCAATAACCCGACGGCTTCGCTATGGGCGCGAAGCACGGCTAAAAATTTCCGCTATTAATGAAAGTTTCATTCGCCGGATTGGCATTCAGCAAAAAATGCTGACTCAGAGGGTAGACCCGACTTTTTTCACGTATCGAAAAGACCCGCGCCAATATCGCTATTTGGCACTGAAACCAGGGGCAAGTGTTGGTAACGCACGTTGGGCAGAAAGCGGTGCAGCGTTTGCCACCGAAGTTCGGGACCCCACTGCCGACAAACGGGTACTGAGCTTTACCCTTGCTGTGCCGGACGCTCAATTCATCGGGACGGACGGAACACAGCGGTATCTCATTCGGCAAATGATGGTGGGCAAAATTCCGGACAAGGTGCTATACAATCGGCGCAAAGGTTTTCAAGCTGCAGATAAAGTTCAACGATTACGGATACACCATCGCGAAATGGAAAAAACGTTGGCGGCTTTGCAAGCCCACCAATGGATTTCAGACTATATAAACCTTCCCAGATTAAATACTTTATGGTACAATTTTGTGGTATCCCAACACATATCCTCACTCGCAACAAAACAAGCGGGCGTGATATTTTTGCGCAGTTTGATGAGTGCGTTGTTTCTCTATCAATATTTTATTCCATAGCAAGGGGCAAAATTTATGACCAAGCAAGAAACACCTAGCACCCAACAAGAAAACAAACCGTTGAAAAGCGAAGAAAGAAAAGCGTGGCATCAACCACAACTCAAAAAAGCATCCATCACTGAAGATACGTTACTTGGTTTTTCGACTTATAGTGATGGGCTTGGCTCATCATAAAATATTTTCTCCGTGGTGCTTATGCACACCGTTACCGCCTACAATCTGATATTCCATTCTCATCTCCCCTGTCCGGAATTACCTTCTGTGCAGGGAAAACCGGATGTCACCATCGCCTACGGAGATGTTCCCCGCACTCTGATAAATCCCGTGCAAACCGGCGTGCTTTATCAAACTAGCGAGCGCCAGTTTTTGCTCTCATTGAATAATATTGCGCGCTATTTGGTGCAAAATGGGAATGAGATTCTCGTCGAGCGCACACCGGGTGCATCCGATGTCGAGGTGCGCCTTTTTTTGCTGGGGTCGTGTTTGGGGGCATTGTTGCACCAACGGGGGATACTCGCTCTGCATGCCAGTGCCATTCAGACCAAACAGGGGGCGGTACTTTTCACCGGCGCGTCCGGCGCAGGAAAATCCACCCTGTTGAGCGCATTTTTGCAGCGCGGATACCGTATGCTGGCTGATGATATTTCCGCCATTGAAACTAACGCACAGGGAGTTCCGGTGGTGTTGCCCGGATATCCGCAATCAAAATTGTGGGCGGATTCAGCGAAACGGTTAGCACACAATACTGGCAAGTTGCGTCGAGTACGTCCGCAGTTGGAAAAATTTTCCGTCCCCACCACTGCTCATTTCGCCTCGGAACCCACCCCTTTACACGCGATGTATGTGCTTGTGCCCTATAATCAGCCACATTTCGATATGCACCCGCTAACGAATACCGAAAAATTCAATGTGTTCATCCACCACACCTACCGTCAACGTTTTTTGGATGGCTTGGGATTGCGTCCGGAGCATTTTCGACTGGCGGTGAACGCGGCACAAGTGGCAAAAGTGCGACAAATACGCCGCCCGATGCACCCGTTTTTGCTTGACGAATTAGTGGATTTTATAGAAGAGGACTTGCGCCGGTGAGCGGCATCTATTGGTTGGCGTCGTATCCTAAATCCGGCAATACATGGTTGCGTATTTTTCTGACCAATTATTGGCGAGATGGGGACGAACCGGCAGACATAAACCAACTGGACAACAGTCCCATTGCCAGTGCCAGAGGAGTCTTCGACGAACTGTCAGGGGTTGAGGCATCAGACCTCACGCCGGATGAGATTGACTTGTATCGTCCGGCAGTATATTCGACAATGGCAGCACGTAGCAAAACGCCATTATTTTTGAAGGTACACGACGCCTACACCACCAACTCGGCGGGGAAGCCAATTTTAGCCCCTGACGCGACGTTTGGTGCAATTTATCTGTTGCGTAACCCTTTGGACATCGCGGTGTCATATGCGCACCATGCCGGCACAACTGTGGAAGAGATGGTGGAACGATTATGCCGTCCGATGCACACATTGAATAAATCGCTGTCAAAACTCCACAACCAGTTGCGCCAAAAGTTACTATCATGGAGTGACCATGTGCTCAGTTGGGTGGATGCCCCGCCCTTTCCGGTACATCCCGTTCGTTATGAGGATATGGTACATCAACCCGAAGCCACCTTCACCGGCATTGTACGCTTCCTCGGCATTTCAGTGGTGCAGGCGCGTGTGCGTAAAGCGCTTGAATTTTCCGACTTTGAGCGGTTGAAAACTCAGGAAGCTACCATCGGATTTAACGAAAGAGCACCCAAAGCGAAAAATTTCTTTCGTGCAGGGAGAACGGGTTCATGGCGCAATGTTTTGACGGAAGCACAGGTTGCCGCCTTGATTTCTACCCACCAGGATGTGATGCGTCGGTTTGGATATTTAAATGCTGACAACACGCCAATTTATTGATCCGGCGTATTTTTTTAAGAATGGAGTATGATGATGGCAAAATCTGAAATTATCACTGCGAAAACAATGGTAGTGCAATCAAAATCATTCCTGACCGCAGAGATGGATGATGATTTGGTGATGATGAGTCTGGAAAATAACGCCTATTTCGGATTGGATGATATTGGAAAAATCATTTGGGAAACCATTGCTCAACCGCAAACTGTGGATACCTTATGCAAAACATTGATGACCCATTATGCCGTGGAAAAAGATGTTTGTATGGCAGATACCATTGCATTTTTAACAGAATTGTATGACGAGAAAATGGTTGAACTTGTTTGAAACTGCCCGAAGAAAATGGCGCCATCATTCCAAAGCGGAAAAGGTTTTGTTTTTTGAAGCTTTTTTATGGCTGGGATTGAGCAGACTTGCCTTAAAACTTTCTTCATTTAAGAAGCTCATCTCGGCTTTAGGTTGTTATCCGGCGGATGCAAACGCCGTGTCGAATGAGCCTCCCCCAACGCAGGAAGGAGCTTGCCAAGTGGGGTGGGCAGTGGGAGCGGCGGCGCGACACACCCCGTGGCAAAGCAGATGTGTGGTACAGGCAATTACGGTGCAAAAAATGCTCCGGCGACGAGCAATTGCCGGCATAATTTTTTTGGGGGTTGCGCCGGATACCGACAATCCATCCCGACTAAAGGCGCATGCCTGGGTGCGCTCAGGCGATACTATCCTCACCGGCGCAGCGGGATATCGGCGATTCACAATAGTCTCCACATTTATTTGGAGTCCACACTCGCAAACCGATTGACCCCGACACAATTTCAGGCACACAGAGACTGCATATGCCCCCGATTGATACTTCCTTGTCCCATATTCTGCTTAATTGCTTGCGTCCTGCTGGTACTGTCCCGCTTCAATTATCCCTCGCTGAATGGAATTCACTGGCGCGATTGGCACAAGTCCAGCATGTTGCGCCATTGTTGCACTATCATCTAAAAGAGAAAAATGCGACTGAGTATGTGCCGGAACATATCCAGCAAGCTATTTACCATCAATTTCAGAAAATAACTGCACGAAATTTGACGCTGCAAGTTGAGCTTCATCGCATTGTCTCTGCCTTGAAAGCAGCGTATATCTCCGTAGTCGCACTCAAAGGCATCCATCTTGCTTCGGTGGTGTACCCCGCCATTGGCATGCGACAAATGGGTGATATTGATCTTTTATTACACCCTTCCGATGTGTTGCGGGCTGTACCACTTTTGCAAGCATTGGGATATGCACTGCCCAGAAATCTATCCCGCAATATAGAAACCGAATTTGCGACAATGCACCATCTGCCACCTATGAGAAAAGGGGGGATAATCTCGCTGGAAATACACACCCGACTCACCCGTCCGACGGCGTCCCACGCTGTTTCGCCGCAAATCTGGTGGGAGAATGTTGAGCGGACGAATATCGCGGGCGTGCCGGTTGAAGTATTGTCTGCCGTTGATTTGCTGTTGCATTTGTGCATTCACATTTCATATCATCACCACTTCAGAATTGATTTGCGACATTATTATGATATTTTTGCGTTACTCCAGGCTCAAGGAAATAAATTCGATTGGGACGCATTTGTGTGTCGCACAGAAAAATATGGTTGGAACAAAGGGATTGTGGTCGCGCTGACCGTGGCGCAACGGTTATTTAACC
>CAZMXX010000351.1:0-4455 GCA_964570315.1 uncultured Anaerolineaceae bacterium
AATTTAGCCTTCTTTCCGGTTGTCTATTCGATTCTTAATGTGCGAAATTTAGGTTGAGAAACGTAAACGGAAACGTAAAAAATTTCATGCGGCAGTCCGGCGGCTTGGATGATATTTTTCGCCTGCTGCAACTGGGCGCCGGTGCTGACAAAATCGTCAACCACCAAAATTCTTCGGGGGGGCTTTTTCGATTTTCGGGCATGGTTATACCGAGGACCATTCGCCAAAACCCGCCCATCCAAAAACCCATGCACGTCCGCCAGCAAACAGTTCAGATGAAGCGAAAGAATTGTTGCGGGGAGCATCCCGCTGCGCGGTATCCCCACCACCACATCCACATCGGTGGGCAGGTACGGCAGAAGTGTCAAAATTTGACGATTCATATCCGTGATGTCGCGATAATTCATTGTTTTATACAACGTTGGGGTGGGGGTAATCACTGTCACTCCTGCTGTCGCTCTGATTTTCACTGCAAGTCGGCAACCAATGCTTTTTGAATGATGCCGGTGATTTCCGCCAAGTCATCCGCTGTTTTTCCTTCAACCCGCCAACTGAGCGCGGGCTGGGTGTTCGATGGTCGCACCAGCGCCCAACCACGCTCAAAAAAGATTTTCACGCCGTCAATATCATCCTGCGGGTACGCGCTGAATTGCGTTTTCAGCCGCGCAATCACCGCCGATTTTTGTTCGTCCGGGCACGTCAGGCGATAATTGGGGGAGGTGTGATAGCGCGGCAAATCGGCAATCAGCGCGGACAACGGGCGCGATTGCCCCGCCAGCAGATTCAGCAGATGCACCGTCGCCAAAATTGCGTCATCAAAACGGAACTCGTCGTCCAAAATGAAGATATGCCCCGCCGATTCCCCGCCGAGCTGCGCCCCGACTTCTTTCATCTTTTCATGCACAAAGGCGTACCCCACCGGCGCGGCGAGCGCCGTGCCGCCGTGCGCCGCGACATCATCCGCCAGCGCACGGGTGCTGGAGGCATCATACACCACCGTCACCGCGCCGACCTGCGTCGCCATCTGCCGCGCCAGCAGCATCAGAATCACGTCGCCAAAATGAACGCCGCCGCGGTCATCAATCAGCGCCACCCGGTCGCCGTCACCGTCGAAGGCAAAGCCGCAATCGGCGTTATTTTTTTGAACCGCCGCCACCGCCGCCGCGAGTGCATTTTCGGCAGTGGGGTCAGGATTGCGATTGGGGAACGAGCCATCCAATTCGGTGAAAACCTCAATGACCGTGTGCCCCCGCCCGCGCAAAAACGCCGAGACCACTGCCCCGTTCGCCCCGTTGCCGCCATCCACCACAATTTTCAACGGGCGACCGGGCATCACGCGCCGCTCCAGCGCGTCCAGATAGGGCATCAGCGCGTCGCGCGGCATGGATGCCCCGTCTTCACCCTGCGGGAAATCGCCCGCCTGCGCCCGCCGGTACAGGGCTTGCAACGCATCGCCCGTCAGCGTGCGGTGGTCATCCCGCAATTTAAAGCCGTTGTCGGCGGGGGGATTGTGACTCGCCGTGACCATGATGCCGCTGTTTGCCTGAAAATAATCGACCGCAAAGTTGAGGACGGGGGTGGGAACCAGCCCCACATCGAGCACGGTTGCGCCGGTGGCGGTCAATCCACTGATGAGCGTTTGGCTGATGCGCGGCGAACTCCGGCGCACGTCGCGCCCCACTACCAGCATCGGCGCGGGGGTTTCGGCGGCGAAGTGCGCCCCCATCGCCTGCCCGATGCGAAAAACCACCGCGTCGGGCAAGTCCCGCTCGGCATTACCGCGAATACTGAATTGTCGGAAGATGTTTGGGTTCATATGGCATTCGTCATTTGTCATTTAGCAATATTGTATCACATGGTTATCGAATCGATAAGTGTCTTCTTAAATTTTTTATTGACAGCGGGCGCGCAGTCTCTTATACTATTTTAAACTATCAAAAATCTGATCTGAGTCAAAGGAGATTGAGCGATGATTAAATATACCTTTATCGGACACGCAACCCATCTATTGGATATAAACGGCACAAAAGTGGTGATTGACCCATTCTTTGGCGACAATCCGGCGACCGATGTTTCAGTGGATGATGTGGCGGCGGATTATATTCTGGTGTCGCACGGACATTTCGACCACATTGCCGATGCGGTGTCGCTGGCGAAACGGACGGGCGCGACCATCATCAGCAATTTTGAGATTTGCGGCTGGCTGGGCAAGCAGGGCATCCCCGAAGCGCAAATTCACGCCCAGCACATCGGCGGCGGCTTCAACCACAGCTTTGGATACGTGAAATTGACCATCGCCCACCACGGCTCGCAATTACCCGACGGCAGTGACGGCGGCAGTCCCGCCGGTTTCCTCATCACCACCGACGGCAAAAAACTCTATTTTGCCTGCGACACCGGATTGTTCCCCGGGATGCTGCTCTACGGCAACGAAGGGCTTGATTTGGCGGTGATCCCCATCGGCGATAATTTCACCATGGGACCCGACGATGCTCTGCTGGCGGTCAAACGGCTTTCCCCGAAAACGGTGGTGCCGTGCCATTACAACACGTGGCCCCTCATCGAACAGGATGCCCACGCATGGAAATCGCGGGTGGAAAAAGCCACCGAGGCGAAAGTTGCCGTGCTCGACCCCGGCGGCTCGCTGGAATTGTAACCGGGGCGTGCGCGCCGAACGGATGGAAAGATGAACGATGATTCTTTGGGTGAGGCGCTGGCACAGGCGCAAGCCGTCAAAACAAAATACGAAACGGAACTTTTGCGGAAAAAGAATGTGGTCGGTGTGGGGCTGGGTTTTTTGCAGTCCCCGCACGGTGAAACCGTCGCCATTATGGTGAACGTCACCCGCAAAGAACCGGCATCACACTTGGCAGAAAAAGACATTATTCCCAAAATATTGGATGATGTGCCGGTAGAAGTGGTGGAAACGGGAACCATCCACGCTTTTTAACCGGCAAAATCATGCAGGCACGGAGATTTTCATGGCAGTAGATATTGGACACGCATTATCCGTCAAACAATCGAATGTCCGGCATCTCATCCGGCGGAAAAACGTGGTCGGCGTGGGTGTGGGCTACAAAGTCACCGCCAGCGGTGCCACCGATGAGCTTTCGGTGGTGGTGAATGTGGCGCGCAAAGTCCCCGTGGCACAATTAACGGAAGCGGACCTCATCCCCAAAACCATCAACAACGTGCGCACCGACGTGGTGGAGACGGGCGTGTTGCGCGCTTTCCAGGGACATCGGGACATCTGGCGACCCTCTGTGCCGCCCGGCGTGTCCATTGGGCATTATGGGGTGACGGCGGGCACATTGGGATGTCTGGTGCGGCGGGGAGATGAAATTTTCCTCTTGAGCAACAATCATGTGCTGGCAGATGTGAACGCGGGGAAAAAAGGGGACGCCATTCTGCAACCCGGAAAATACGATGGCGGCACAGACGCGGATGCCGTTGCCACGCTGGAAACGTTCATCCCCCTTGATTTTGGCGGCGAAGATGCCGGATGCACCATCGCCCAAAATACGGCATCGGTGCTGAACACCCTCGCCGGATGGTTCGGCTCCAAACACCGATTGCAGGCATACCGGCAGACCACCGGCGCCAACGTGGTGGATGCGGCGCTGGCTCGCCCCATTGACCCGAAGATGTTCACGCCGTTCATCTTTGAAATCGGGCGACCAAAAGGAAGCCGGGCGATTGGCTTGGGGGGGAAAGTGAAGAAAAGCGGGCGCACCACCGGATACACGGAAGGGCGCATCATGCAGGTGGATGTCACCACCTCCGTGATGTACAACGGACGGGCGGCAACCTTCCACGGGCAATTGATGGCGGGGGGCATGTCTGCACCGGGCGATTCGGGGTCGGCGGTGCTGGACGAAGAGAATTACGTGGTAGGATTGCTCTACGCCGGGTCGAGCAATTCCACGCTCATCAATCCCATCGAGTACGTGCTTTCGGCGTTACGGGTGGAGATTCTGACGTAAAAAAAGGGCTTCCTGAATCGGGAAGCCTTTTTTTTTACACAATGATCTCTTCATCTTCCGGCGGTGCAAGCGCCGCATCAATCCGCAACTCCAGTTCCGCAACCGTGAAGGGCTTGGCAAGAAAAGACCGGTCTTCCACAATCGTATTGGGATTCCCGCTCATAAACAACACCGGAACATGGGGCGACATTTTGTAGGCGGCACGCGCCACATCAATGCCGTTCTTTTCGGGCATGCGGATGTCGGAAAGTACCAAATCATACATTTCCGTTTCCAGCAACTTTATTGCCTGCTGTCCGCTCACCGCGTAATCTGCGGTGTACCCCAATGCCGGTAATGCTTCCTGCAAAAAACTGATTATCGAAACATCATCATCAACCACTAAAATTCTAGCCATGGTTTCTGTACCATTTTCCTCTTAGAAAGTGTTTTAAAAATAGATTAAGGAGGAAATGCAACCTTTTTTGCCAAT
>CAZMXX010000352.1:0-4422 GCA_964570315.1 uncultured Anaerolineaceae bacterium
ACCTTTCCCCGTTCTGAACGCTCCCGCCAGAAATTTTCTCGCCCAATAGATTGATCTATTAGCTTGAAGTCATTCCAGCGATATCCTAAATTGCAAATTCGCCACTCTATTTGTTTGCGAATTTCCTTATAGCCCGGGTGATCCATGTCATAGTTGGATCTGCCAGACACAAGATGGCCAATGGTATAATTGCCAAAATCCATATAGATAGCGTGCTCTGCGTCTTTGCAGTCTTTGTGACGAATCTTCGCGGCCTCTGGGAATGGGTTTGGAGCACCTGGGAAAGGATGCCTGATGTACTTGACGTATTTTGGCGCTATGCACCCTCTACGGGTTCTCCTGGCGAGTTCGATAATACCCAGCGCATAGTCCCTGATGAGCGAATGATGCGTTAGGCAGCCACCTCCAGGTAAAAATATCTCCCGAACCAGTGCTTTTGCAAAGTCCGGTAAATGATCGTGGAACTTTTTGGCCCTTTTATCCGCCCAAAGCGACATGGCAACCCCATAACTTGCGGCAAGCATGCGCTCTGGCACATAGGGATCATTAAAAGACAGACAGCGCACTGTATGGTCGAATAATGCTTTCGGGAACCGCTCCCCCAACAGCACCAGAACTTTGGTTACACGATCTCTAAGCAACCTGTCGGTTGTCGTCAGAAGCAACGATAGAATATTAATCAGATTGAGCGTGCTTTTCTCTTGCAGGCCCTCAGGTATATGAGTTTCAAACCACCGAACAAGACGCTCCACAGTGCTATCCGGTAAACGCTTCCGAACGTACTCAGACCAAAGCAGGTCCCTTTCAACCATGTCGATTCTTTCGAGATTCAGAAAAAGTCTTGCTCCATGATAGGGATGATCAGGTTTTGTCGCGACCGCCAGCAGCGCTTCCAAAAGTTCGGGCGCATATTCATTGTATCGCCAGAGCACAGTACCAACGATTTTGTCTGTTTGAGCGCAGATTGCTGATGGGTTTCTCCAAAACAGACCGCTCACGAACGGTGAAAAGTAAGCGGGTAGGTTCTGCCTTTCTTTTGGGAGATAAAAGAACAGTTCCCGCGCATCTCTTGGGAGCACATTCTTGACCCGCTCGGGGAATTCCACGATCAGCGCCTCGACCCAGCCCTCCATCTCATATTGAGGAAAATGTGGCGAATCGAATGCAAACAGCCTGCCTAACCGCGCGTTCTTGCAGAAACTCCGCCGTATTGACTGTTCGCTACTCGTGTCCAGAAACTTAGCCAACAGGTGCCTGGCAATAAGATGATCGCCAAACCTCTGATATGGCAGCCTGACTACAGTGAATGATCCGCCCTCGTCATCCGGTCGCCATACAATGTCCTCTATAAGAACACCTTCTGCAATGAGGCGCCCGTAAAGTTCTTGCGCCGTCCTTTTCTGGCTTGTTGCGTCCCTGGCCTGGATCATTTCAAGGCAGATTCTCTCCGGCACAAAGTCCTGCATGTTTTCAGCCATATATGGTGCGAGACCAGCAAGATTCGGATCTGCAATCCGGTAGTCGCCCTTAATCAGATTCCAGCAGAAACGCCCAGGAAGATTGAGATGTGCTTCGATGTTCTGCGCGCGTTTGTTGATGAATTTTTCAAGGATAAAGGTCATCCCCCGCTGCCCCGAAGCGATGCCAGCGAAGCCTTTTCGTTGAACCTTTCTTGGAAGCTCCTTGAAGGCTTCGCACATAATCTTGAGAGTAAGCGGCCGCGAGAATTCTTCTGCCAACAACGGCACTTCAGGCAAAGGAATGTCGTAGAAATGAAAAAACTCTGATTGAGCGTCGAATTCAATATCGGAAAACCCGTGATGCTTCAATGTGACAAAGTGCCGTCTTTCTCTATCAGAGATCAAGAAATGTTCGAAAGGCTGCCTGCAACTCAACACGAGGCCGACATAGGGCATGTTTTGAACCGCCTTACGAAGGGTGCTTATATCTCTTCGCCATATGCGATGGTCATTCTCATTGATGCCATCAATGATCAGGATCGACCTAAGACCTTTTTCTGCTCCCATTTTGTTCAGTTTCTCGACCAGCATCGCAAAGTCCTTGCATAGTCCAGTATGCACCGCAAGTGCAGATCCCACACCTGGGTGAGGCTCAAAGTCCTTGGCCAGCACTAATAGCGTTGCTATCCCTTGGTTGATGGCTTGACGAGAGAAGTCGCACAGGAAATGTGTTTTGCCAGTTCCCCATTCACCGACAAGCAATGCAAGATTGTTGTTTTGCAGTTTGCAGCCGGACGACATAAGAAAGTCCTGAATATCCGAGACAACCGACTGATAATCTTGTAGTAGTTTTTGCAGACCATCTATCTTGCGAAGTTCAGGATCATCGGATAAAGCGCTTTGCTTATTTTCATCTTGAAGAATTTCGCGTCGTGTCTTCTCGGCCTCATAGAGTGCATGGCCAGTCTTGTCGATTGTTTTCTCAATCTGTTTCGCTGAACGTTTGAGTCGCCTAACTAGGGATCCGCCTTTTCCCGGCGGTATAGAGGCGAATTCAGCCAAGCCGATCAACAGCCCTGTTGGCTTACGGAATCGACGGGGAAATTCAGTGCGAAACCGCTTTTCCGCTCTAGCAAATGCTTCTTCCAGTTCTTTGGCCAAGCCTAGAACTCTGGCTTTGAAAGGTGGGCCGGCAACCAACCCTTCGAGGGCAACACTCAGGCTTTTGATGCCCAGATTAGGAGCATCTGCATCCAGGCCAGGGGTGTATCTGGGTCCTGCGTTTCTTATTGATTTCTCGTTGACCCGTTTGAGATCTTCAAGCTCCATTCAGGTGACCTGTTTGCCTGCGCCATAAGAATTATTGGGTTTGACCAGCATCTACAATTTCCCCTTGAAGGCCCGGTCGAGGATGGCGGGAAGCAGGGCGTCGAGTTGCCAGCCGGCGGCTTCCTGAACTGGTCTGGAGGCGGCCAGTCGCTCGGCGGTGGACTTGATCTTCTGTTGCCATTCGATGGGGGGAA
The DNA here is from genome assembly GCA_964570315.1 of uncultured Anaerolineaceae bacterium. Taxonomy (GTDB): domain Bacteria; phylum Chloroflexota; class Anaerolineae; order 4572-78; family 4572-78; genus JANTHQ01. Next base: position 2,984 of record CAZMXX010000352.1, read on the forward strand.
GCCAGATCTCTTCGGACAACAAGATACTCTCCTTCAAACGGATTCGCCGATTGCCTGCACCACCACCAATTCCGGTGACTTTCCGCTTAAGGCCCTCCCATACTGCTGGTGTGGAAAAGTAAGCCAGTAGAAACTCGGGTAACACTCTATCCGGTACGCAAGCAAATGCCGGAAATTCATTTGAGACATAGTGCTGATCGTAATCAGGAGTAATGATCGCAAAGGCGCCCTCATAGGCATTGAGGCGCCCATATATAAACTGCCCTTGACTCACTCGATACAACTTCGATGCCTTGATCTCATTACCCAGCAATGGGGCCTTTTTGAATAGCCCCTTGGCGAAGCTGTAGATACCGAAATGAGGGTATTCCTCGCCCGGCTCGACCTCCACCGGATCGGAGACCTGGGTCAGAACTTCACCCAATGCAACACGCTCCCAGCCTTGCGCCTGTTTCTCTTTGTCACTGAGATCATTGCGGTGGGCCATGGCCACCAACAGAGAATCCATGTCGGCCTGAATCGCTTTCCGCAGCCGTTTGGCCTCATCGATCCTGGCGGCCAAGGCGTCGATTTTGGCGACGATGCGGCGTTGTTCGTCGAGCTCATCGGGCAATCTAGGTTCATTGCCTCTGCATCCCTGTTCGATCCAATCTAGATATTCGGCAATGGATGCCTGAATCGGTTGGGGAGGGCTCGGAACATGGTGACCAAGAAAATCCTTCCTCCTCAGGTGCATCATACCCATACCTACAACGTTCTTCTGCATTTCGTCGAAGGCCGCCTCAATCATGTGTTTTATGAATCTGCGGTTGAACCCATCCTTTTCTGTCACCTTGAATATGTGCTGATTCAGAACACCAACTGGTCCTGGCCATATTATAGATTTAAAGGATGCTGACCATGACACCAGTAGATCACCGACATTCACGATAAATCGCTCGGGGAATTTTTCGCTTGACCGGATGTATACGCTAGCAGGGTCAGTAATATTGCTGATTCTGATTATTGGTAACCCAGTCTCACTCAATAACCCCGCGTCATAGCTAGTTCCGTTCAAGAACTCAGCCATATTTCCAAGTGGTTGGGTCTCATAGAGATTAGCTAACGAGTCAGCTAGCAAGAGCCTTGCGGCAGTCAAGACCGGTGGCTTGTTCCACTGACCATTTTTTAGAATTCGCAGCCCCTGCACCGCTAACCTCCCGACATTAGGTGTTGAATCTCCTCCATAACCCCCATCATCCGCCGTTCCTTCTCCAGCATGACGGCGATCAACTCCTCCGGCGGGCGGTGCTCAAGAGCTTCCAGGCTGCTGGGATTCTTGATGTCAAGGTTGGCCGAGATGAGCTTGCCTGACTCGTCGTACTTGAGCACGTCGGCGGCGCTCACCTTCCAGGCGTGCGCGTTTTCCTCGCGGTTGTTCCACCAGGCGAGGCAATCGC
>CAZMXX010000353.1:0-4418 GCA_964570315.1 uncultured Anaerolineaceae bacterium
AATAGACAGCCAATCACCTGCAGGCGGACAGAGTAGGCGTGGTCGAGGAGACAGGGGTCCGGCAAATCGGGCGGGGAATGCCAGCATTGCCATGCCCACCGGCGGCACGCTCACCATTTCCACCGAAAATGTGGAGATGGCGCCGGAATATATCCGCCCGGATTTGACCATGCCCGGTGGGAAATATGTCCGGCTTTCCGTGGCGGATACCGGTGTCGGCATCCCCGATGATGTGCGCGACCATGTTTTTGAGCCGTTTTTCTCCACCAAAGAGACCGGCAAAGGGACGGGATTGGGCTTGACCACCGTGTACGGCATCATCCAACAGCATGGCGGATTCATCACCTTTGACAGTGTGGTGGGGCAGGGGACAACCTTCCATGTTTATCTTCCCGCCACCATTGAAACGCATGTGGCGACGACGATTGCGGATGATGATGTGGTTGAAAATCTCTCCGGTTCGGAAACGATTTTGGTGGTGGAAGATGAAGAATCGGTGCGGGCGATGGTGGTGGATGTGCTGCGCCAATTCGGCTACCGGGTTTTTTCCGCCACAAACGGGCTGGAAGGGTTGGAAGTGGCGGCGGCGCACGCCGATGAACTCGATGTGGTGTTGACCGACATGGTGATGCCCAAACTCAACGGAAAACTGATGGCGGACAAATTGCTCGCCGACAATCCGTCGCTGTGCGTGCTTTTCATGTCCGGCTACATGGCTGACATCATCACCGACAATACGGCGTTGCAGATTAACGGGCGTTTCATCGAAAAACCCTTCACCCCCACCACCCTGCTCACCTTTGTGCGCCGGGCGCTGGACCAAAGACCGTCATGACCGCGACCATGCTTTTCGGCGCGGCGGGAACCGGCAAAACCACCCGCGCCATCAACCATTTGAAACAACTGCTGGCGGATGGTGTTTCGCCGTACAATATTCTGGTACTCCTCCCCCAGCGAACCCTCGCCGCGCCGTTCACCGCCGCGCTGGCGGATGCCACCCTCCGCGTGCCGGGGCAGGTGGATATTTTCACCCTCGACGGGCTGGCGTTGCGCACCATCAAGCTGGTGTGGCCCCAAATCGCCGACCCGGCGGGCTTCGGGCGTCCCACCCGCCAGCCGACCTTCCTCACCATTGAAACGGCGCAATATTATATGGCGCAGGTGATTGAACCCCTGCTGGCAGACGGTTATTTCGACCCCAACGTGGTCTCCGTCACCATCACCCTGCCGCGTCTGATGAGCCAACTGCTGGACAATCTGGAAAAAGCCGCGCTCATCGGTTTGCCCATCGAGCAGGTTGGCGGGCGGCTCAAAACCGCGCTCGGCGGCGAAATCAGCAGTCGGGTGGCGTTTGACCACGTGCAGGTTTGCATTTCGGCGTTCCGCGAGTTTTGCCTGCGCCACAACCTGCTCGATTTTTCCCTGCGGATGGACACCTTCCGCCATCACATCTGGGCGAATCCCGCCCTGCGCCCCCTGCTCACCCACCGCTACCGGCATCTCATTGTGGACAACGTGGAAGAGCACAACCCCTTCACCCATCAGGTGTTGGGCGATTGGCTCTCGGTGGCGGATTCCGCATTTTTCGTGTTCGATGACGATGCCGGCTATCGTATTTTTCTGGGGGCGAATTGGCGCACCGGGCAGGCGTTGCAAACAGGGTGCGAAAAGGTGGAACGGCTCACCGAATCGTTCATCGCCCCCGCCGACGTGCTGGCGTTCGGCGAACAGCTCGCCGCCGCGCTCGACCCCCGCACCCCGCCGCCGGACGTCCCCGCCGACCCCCTCACCGCGTTCACGTTTGAGCAGACCCGCTTTTATCCGCAGTCGCTCAATCTGGTGGTGGAGAAAATCGAAACGCTCATCAATGATGAAGGCGTTTCCCCCGATGAAATTGTCGTGCTCGCCCCCTTCGTCAGCGATGCGCTGCGATTCTCGTTCCTGTATCAGATGGAACGGCGCGGACTGCCCGTCCGCTCGCACCGCCCGTCGCGCGCGTTGAACGAAGAACCCGCCGCGCTGACCATGCTCACTCTGGCGCGGCTCATCCACCCCGAATGGCACTTGTTGCCCGACCCCTTCGACGTGATGCAGACGCTCCATCAGAGCATTGCCGAGCTGGATTTGGTGCGGGCGCGGTTGCTGGTGGATGTGCTGTATCGCCCGCACAACGCCGAAACGCCCCTCGCCCCATTTGAGGACATTTCCGGCGACGTCCGCGAGCGCATCACCTACCGGTTGGGAGAGCGTTTCGACCGTCTGCGGGCGTGGCTCCGCGCCGAGCGCGACCTGCCCGATACGCCGCTCGACCACACCTTCAGCCGCTTGTTCGGCGAGGTGCTGTCGCAGCCCGGTTTCGGCTTTTACCGCTCGTTGGAGGCGGGGGAAGTTGTGGCGAATTTGATTGAATCCATCCGCAAATTTCGGCGGGTGACGGGAGCAATCCCCGTGCCGGTTCAGAATGAAGCGGGGGAAACGGTGGAAATTCTGCCCGATGCCAATTATCTGAATCGGGCATACGTGCGATTAATCGAGCAGGGGGTGGTTTCCGCGCTGTACACCCGCAGTTGGGACACCCCCGCCGAAGCGGTGCTGATTGCGCCCGCCTACACTTTTCTGATGAGCAATCGTCCGGTGGCGTATCAATTCTGGCTCGACGCGGGGAGCAATGGCTGGTGGGAACGGATTGCCCAGCCGCTCACCCATCCCTTCGTCCTGTCGGCGGAATGGACGGGAGAACGGCAGTGGACGGACGAGGATGAGGTTTCGGCGCAGAATGACCGTTTGCGGCGGCTGGTGCTCGGTTTGACGCGGCGCTGCAAAAAGCACATCATCATCGTCAACGCGGAAATCAACGAACGCGGTTACGAACAGCGCGGGCGATTGCTGCTGGCACTGCACCGCATGCTCCGCCGGTTGAGCGGGGAAACTGAGAAAGTGAGCGGGTGAGCGGGTGAGAAAGTGAGGCTTGTTTTTTGCTGAAAAGGGGAATTTTTCACCACAGAGCAGCAGAGATTGAATTGTTCCCGGCGTTTTGGCATGTCAGTCTTCGCCTTGAACTGAAGTTCAGGCTCAAAACTCAAGCCGACTTAAGTCGGCTTTGGCTTTCAGCCCTGAAATTTATTTCGGGGCGAGGTTCTGCAACCTGAAACTTGAAACTTGAAACCCGAAACCTGAAACACCAAACCCGAAACCTTGAATCCGAAACCCTTTTCCCCCATCACAATTATTGGCGAAGATGTCCCGTGCGGCACATACCTGCTGCGGATTGCCGTCGCGCGCCCGCTGGCGGTGGTTTTCGGGCGGTTTCATGGCAGATTGCCCGTTTCCGTGCCGGTGGGGCGCTATGTTTATGTCGGTTCGGCGATGGCGGAAAAGGGGGCGGCGTCGCTGGCGCGGCGGGTGATGCGTCACGCTACCCGCACCGGTGAAAACCCTCCCCACCGTTTGCGCCCCGAATTGGCGGCGGCATTCGCGGCGGCGGGTATGGGGGAAGGAAACCTCATCCCCAAAAAGAAAACCCTGCGCTGGCACATTGATTTTTTGCTGGATGACCCTGCGGTGGAGATTGACCGGGTGCTGATCCTGCGCGCCACTCGGCGGCGAGAATCGGCGGTGGCGAAATGGCTGGCGGCGCAGGCGGGCGTCTCGGCGTTGGCGCGGGGGCTGGGCGCGTCGGATGCGCGGAGGGAAACGCATGTGTTCCGCGTGCCGGATGACGCGGGGTGGTGGGAAATGGTGGTTGGGGAATTGAAAAAGGTGTGGGCGGCTCGCGAGCCGCCCCTACGGACAAAACATTGACTGATCACCGCCCACTAATTATTCGGCGCGCCGGTTTCAATCCAGGCGATAATCAGCGCAATTTCATTCTCTGCCAAAAAGGGCGGACCATCGAAGGGCATGCGGGGGATGGCTTCCCCTTTGATGCGCTTGACGAGTTCGCTCTCGGCGGCGTTGCCGGGCACAATCACCGGACGGTATGTCCCCCCGGCGATGACCCCTTCATACGAATCGAGCTGCAATCCGCGCGGGGCGTTGTTTCCGCTGTGACATTTGACGCAACTGCCGGTGAAAATCGGCTGGATGTCTGTGACGAAGCTGGGTGTGTCGCTTGCCGGTTCTGTCGCGGGGGTGTCGGTGGGCGCGGGCGAAGGGGTGTCGGTGGGGGCGGGGGGGTCGTCGGCATCGTGCTGGTTCCGATGGTGGGGCGCGCGCTCGCCACGCTGGGCGCCGGGGCCGTCCTGTACGGCACCGTCAACATCGTCACGACCGTCATCTTCGCCATCCTGCTCGGCGTGGGCATCGACTTCGGCATCCACACGCTGGCCCGGGTGCGCATCGAGCGGGCACGCGGCGTGGCGACCGCCGATGCGGTCGCCCGCGCCTTCGAGACGACGGGCGGCGCGGTGGCCTTCGGG
>CAZMXX010000354.1:0-4400 GCA_964570315.1 uncultured Anaerolineaceae bacterium
TGTTAATCTACACCGCTTCTACTTGACTCTTAATAGCAGGTCTACGCAAAACAAATACGGGTATTTGCCTTCGACCCTTCGGGTATATTTTGTTTCATCAGTCAAAAATAACTACTACCACCTCTCTTTCGGTGGATCAAAGAAGTGTACCAAAGGTTGGGGAAAAGGGAAATTGATGGGCGATGTGCGCCTCGCCCATGCAAAAATTACCCCCTATTTCACGCTGTCCATCAGTGTCCAGAATCCTTCCACCAGTGTGGGATGGATGTACACCGCCCGGTACAACAGTGTCCACGGCGCGTCCGCCATCATCAACATCATCAGCGTTTGCACCAATTCGCCGCCGTTGATGCCCAGAATTGCCGCACCGAGAATCCGGTCGGTGTCGGCGTCAATGACCACTTTCATCAGCCCGGCGGTTTCGTCGCGTTCAATCGCCCGCGCCACCCAACGCATCGGAATTTTACCCACTTTGAGATTGTAGCCCGCTTCCCGCGCCGCCGTTTCGGTGAGACCTACGCGCCCCAATTCGGGGTCGGTGAAGAGGGCGTATTTCATGATGCGCCCGGCGGTGGAAATTTTTTCATCGTGAAAAAGGTTGTGGTACACAATTTGGAAATCGTTATACGCAAAATGGGTGAAAGCGGGACCGCCGTTCACATCCCCCAGCGCATACACGCCCGGCACATTCGTTTCCAGATATTCATTCACGGGGATGAAACCGCGATTCGTTTCGATGCCCGCCGCATCCAAATTGAGCGCGGCGGTGTTCGGTTTACGTCCCGCCGCCAGCAAAATGTGCGAGCCGGTCACTTCAAACGGGTCGCCGCCGTTGCGCGGTTGCACCGTCAGCCGGAGCGTGCCGTCCGCATCCTGCCGGACGTGGGTCGCCTGCGCGGAAAGGTGAAAGTTCATCCCCTCCGCCGCCAACGCTTTGCGCAGCGCGGCAGAGACGTCCGGGTCTTCGCGGGGGATGATTTCATCCATAAATTCAATGACGGTAACTTCACTGCCGAAACGGCGGTACATTTGCCCGAATTCCAGCCCGATGTAACTGCCGCCGATGACCAGCAGGTGTTCCGGCGCGGTTTCCAAATCCATCACGTTGCGATTGGTCAGGCAGGGGACATTGTGAATGCCGTCAATCGGCAACACCAGCGGGTTGGTTCCGGTGTTGATGAAAATATGCTCGGCGGTGAGTTCTTCTCCGTTCACCGTGACGGTGTGCGCGCCGGTGAAGCTCGCTTCGCCGCGAAAAAGGGTGATGTTGGGGCGTTTCTCGGCATTTTTTTCCGAGCCGCTGCGCCACTGCGCCACCATTTTGTTTTTCCGCGCCACCACATCCGCCAGATTGACCGTCACGTCGCCCACATGCACGCCGAATTCGGCGGCGCGGCGGGCGTAATGGGCTATCTGCGCGCTGGCGACCATCGTTTTGGTGGGGGTACAGCCGTAATTCACACAACTGCCGCCCAGATGGTCGCGCTCAATGAGCGCCACCGTCCAGCCATCGTCTGCCAAATTGTGCGCCAGTGGATTGCCCGCCTGCCCGGAACCGATAATAATTGCTTGAAACGTTTGCATGAGTCTCCCTCCGTGTGTGTTTCAATTTTAGGACGTGTCGACATTTCTGTTTTTGGGGAAATCGCTGCTTCAGTTACACCGCCCCGAAATAAATTTCCGGGCTGAAAGCCAAAGCCGACTTAAGTCGGCTTGAATTTTGAGCCTGAACTTTAGTTCAAGGCGATACCCAACACGCCAGACCATCAAAATCCGGCATATTTCATCAAACATCAACACACATTAATGACAATCGCCATCATATCACTTTTTGGATGGGATTTCTGTAGCCCGGCTCACATTGCGGGGAGATTCTCCATCTGCAAAGCGGTGGAAATGGCGATGCTGTCACGGATGGAACGCGCCACCGGGCAGTATTCGGCGTGGAAGCCGTGTACCCGCTCGGCAGTTTCGCGGTGTTCGGGCGCGAGTTTCAGATGATATACCACGTGAATCCGCTTCACCACCAGCACGTTGCCCTCTTTTTCCACTTCGCCGGTCGCTTCTGCCACCAGCAGACCATCCCCCGCGGGAATTTTACGCGCTTCCAGCGCGCCACCGAAGGTTCCGGTCAGTCATCCCGCCGCCGATGCCACCAGATAATCGAGGGTGGTGGCGTGGGGCTCGTGGATGGCGGTGTCCACGCCGTAATGTTCCGCCACTTCAGAATGCACCCCAAACAAGATGGGGGCGGGTTCGACGGGCACATATGCTCGCCGCAGGGTTCCCTTCACCCGCTCGATGCGCACGCGGGAGGTGTACGCCACTGTTTCAGCCATAGTTCGCTCCTTTTTGCGATATTATTTTTCGTTCACTGATGAAAGATATGATAGCCCGCGCGGGGGGAATGTCAAACTTTTTTGGTTGACAAGTGACCGTCAAAACGGGTACAATTCAAAGGGCGTGAAAATTCAACCTCTCGGAGACCGGCATGACAAAACGCATTCTAATTGTTGACAATGACCCCGGCTTTTCTACCATTTTGGCAGAAACGTTGAACGGACACCCCGCGTTTGAGGCGCTGGCGGTGCGCTCCGGAGCGCGGGCGATGGAATATGTGGTGGAACACAGCCTCGATTTGGTGATTGTGGATATGGCGCTCCCCGATGTTACCCCCGCCAAATTGATTGCCGCCATCCGTGAATATGATGCCGAGATGGCAATTATGGTCATCCCGCTGATGGGGGAAGCTGTGCCCGCCGCGGTAGAGGCGTTGAAAATTCAAGGCGTGCTGACCAAACCCTTTTTTGTGGGCGATTTGCCGAAGCTGGTCGGCGCGGCGGTGGGGCTGGATTTGGCGGGCGAAGAGCCGCCGCCCCCCCCCGAACCGGAAGAACCCGCCCAGCCTGCCCGCCGACGCATCCGGCTTGCGCCGCGCACGCCGTCATCTCCCCGTCCCACTCAGCCACGCGGGTTGAAGCCGCGCGATTACAAACCGTCCACCTCGCGCCGCGCCCGTCGCACCGCCGCCGACCCGTCGCCCGTTTTACCGGCATGGAAGGTTGAACAGTTGCACAAGCATCGGGATGAGCTGATGGCGCGCTTGCGCCAACTGAACAGCGAAGTCCGCGCGGAAGTGATTCTGCTGACCGTCGGCGGGGAATTGATTGCCAAAGCGGGGCGCATGCCCGATGACCGCGCGCAGGAATTGGCGTCGCTGGTGGCTGCCAGCGCGGAAGCCGCCGCGCAAACTGCCGCCTTCCTCGGTGAGCGGGACGGGCGGTTTGAGCAAAGTTTGCACGAAGGCAATCAATATCGGTTGTACGCATACAGTTTGGGGCAGGGGGCAGTGCTGTCGCTGGCGCTGGGAACCAATTTGCCGTTGGGGATGGTGCGGCATCAAACCAAATTGGCAGCGCAAGACTTGATGAAGTTCGTCAAATAGAGCCTATCGTTCGCCGCGCAGACGCGCGCGCACGTTAGCGCAATGGGGACACGCCGCCTCGGTGTAATCCCGCCCGCAGGTGAGACACGTTTTCGTCTCCTGCTCACTCTTTTCGCGGACAGCCGCCGCGATGAATACCACTTGTTCCCCCACCAACGATTCCAGCAACGCCGTCACATCGGTTTTGTTGATGAAATAATGGTCGCCCTCTTTGGTGAGTGTGCCGCCCAGCACCGTCGCGCCGGTGCGCGCCGCCGTGCCGGAGAGGGTTTGTGAATCTTTGCGTGAAATGGTCATAGTTGCTCCGTGGTTGTTTGTTGTCGGTTGTCAGTTTTCAGTTTTCAGTTATTGGTTTTCGGTTTTCGGCGTTAAAACTCTCCCTCATCTCCGCCAGCAACACCGATTCCTGCGCCGGCAGAACCGTGCGCGGGTCGAGCCAGATGGCGCCGTCTTCCAACCGGGTGATGACCGGCACATCCGCCGAGCGCAACCGCGCCGCCACCCGCGCGGCATCCGGCACAGCGATGCGCACCGCCCGCGTGGGCAAGGTCTGTCCGGGCAAACTGCCGCCCCCCACCGCCGATTGCGCGTCCACCACCTCGGCGGGAATGCCCGCGCTCGCCAGCGTCCGCCGCCATTTTTGCGCCCGCCGGTTGAGCGTGCGCCCGTCCAGCGCAATCATCCGCCACGTGGGAATTTCATCCACCGCCGTCCCTTCCAGATACGCCAACAGCGTGGCTTGCAACGCCGCCAGCGTCATTTTATCCACCCGAAAAGCGCGGGTGAGCGGGTGTTTTTTGATGCGCGCGATGAGGTCGGCGCGCCCCAAGATTATCCCCGCCTGCGGACCGCCCAGCAATTTGTCGCCGCTGGCGGTGACGATTGCCGCCCCCGCCGCCACACTTTCCTGCATGGTCGGTTCATGCGCCAGCCCGAATTGCGCCGTGTCCAGCAG
>CAZMXX010000355.1:0-4357 GCA_964570315.1 uncultured Anaerolineaceae bacterium
CTATAGCGGCGTTGGTGTCACTGTCAATGACCAGCGGAACGGGCATTGCGCCGTAAGCGGCTACGTGCGCGGCTTGCGTGTAACCATTTGAATTGCGAATTTTTTCGGGTGATAGCTGTTCGCCGAGGTCAATCAGTTCGTCGCCGGTGGCTAAAATGAACACGCGCGGACGCCGGGTGACGGAAATATTTGCTCTGCCGATTGCCGCCAGCACGCCGATGTTCTGCGCTCGCAGGGGATACCCTTTGCGCAGCACCACCGTTCCCGCCGAAATATCTTCCCCGATGTGGCGCACATTTGCGCCCAACGGCGCGGCTTCAAAAAATGCCACGTGGTCGGCGGGTAAATTCGGGTGGGGAATGAACTCGCTGGTGTCTTCAAAGCGGATGACGGTGTCTGCACCGTCGGGAACCGGCGCGCCGGTCATGATGCGGACGGCAGTGCCGGGTGTCAGGGGTGAAATGGTGGCGGCGCCGGCGGCGATGCTCCCCGTTACGGGCAGTACAACCGGCGCAGTGCGGTTGGCGGCGGCGATGTCTGCGGCGCGCACCGCATATCCATCCATCGCGGAATTTGGGAAAGGGGGGATGTTTTCGGGAGACACCACATCTTCCGCCAGCACGCGATTCAATCCCTGAGAAATATGGACAGTTTCCGATGGGAGCGGGGTAATTTCAGCCAGAATTTGTTTCAATGCCGTGGGAACGGGCAATAAAGCCATAATATTCTCCGATGTGGCAGGACAGTATCGAACCGTAGTGCAATAGTATAGCATACCCCCCCCATTCGTCAACCATTACGTGGGATTTTTACGCCTGAAAATGACGTGGCGGCAACGGGCGGCGAATGCGGGATTTAACTGTCCCGCCCGGCTTGAAGGGATTGCGGGTTGTGTGTTACAATAAGGGTACGCCGTTTGATCGCCCCCATATTTTTCCTCATCATCGTTGGCTCGGCGCTGTTTTTGACATCAAAAAATCAAAAAACGAAATATAGACCGTGGGATGGTCGCACCACTATATATAGTGCTTTAATTCCTATGAGTGAAAACACAGATGGTGATAATGAGTAAATTGAAGTCAATAATATATGCAACTATCGGGACGAGTTTTCAGCGACGGCAATTTGCCATTCTGCTGGGTTTCGCCGTTGTGCCCGTCCTTTTTGCGGCGTTGGTGGCTATTCCGTTGGCGCAACGGGTGATTCAACAGCGCACCCAAACGCAATTGGAAGCCGCCGTCACACTGCTGGAGGTTGAGGCGCGGGGTTGGCTGGATGAAAGCACGTATGTTGCCATTGAAGTTGCGCAGGATGAAACAATTCGGCGGATGTTGGAAACATATCGAAATAGCCCGACACCGACACAGGCGGAAATTTTGCGGGAAACGTTGCAATCTGTGTTACATGCCTCGCCCAAAGTGGATGGTGTGGCAATTATTGCCCCGGGTGCGGCGAGTGTGGCTTACCCCACCCGCGCCGAGTCCATGATCCCCGGGTTGGATGAATTGGGCATTTCCGACCTCAGCGCGGTGGAAGAACCCATTTTGACCACCTATCATGCGCCCAACGGAACGTCGTTGTTTTTCGCCATTGAACCCATCCGGGATGAAACGAAAAAGGTGCAAGCGGTGGCGGTGAGTGTGCTGGATTTGCATCGGGTTGCCGTTGATTTGCAATATGTGGCGCAGGTGCTGGACTCCGGGCGGGTTTATTTGGTGGATGTGCAGGGCTATTTGCTCACGACATTATCGAACATTTCGGCTGAAAATTATGCCGCTGTTGCCGGGGAAGAAGGTATGCGCCGCGCCCGTATTCGGGAATCGGGGATGACCGAGTACACGAATAAAGACGGTGTGTCCATTATCCAAACGTATCAATGGTTCCCTGATGTGCAGTTGGGCATTGTGCTGGAAGTGGACAAAGATGTGGTGTTCCATACGGTGCGCGGAATGTTCTTCTGGTCGCTGGCGCTGGTGGCGGTGATGCTGGTTCTGGCGGTGGCGATGGCGCGAATCATGAATCGCTGGCTCAGCGCCCCGTTGGTCGCCCTCACCGAGGCGGCGGGCGCGTTTGAGCGGGGCAATTTTGCCTTCCGGCTGTCGTCCATCACCCGTGATGAATTCGGGCAGGTGGCAACCGCCTTCAACCACATGGCAGACAGCATCGAATCAGCCTATACCGGCTTGGCGCAACAGGTGGCGGAAAAGACCGCCGAACTCCGCGAAACCAACGCCCGTCTGCGGGCGGAAATTGAGGAACGCATTCACGTCGAAAACCGGTTGCGTTTGAGTGAGGAAAAATTCCGCATCGCTTTCCGCACCAGTCTGGATTCAATCACCATCACCCGTTTGGCTGATGGCGTGTATGTTGATGTCAACGAAGGCTTCGAGCGCATCACCGGCTATACCGCCGAAGAAGCTGTGGGGAAGTCTTCACTGGCAATCAATATCTGGAACGACGCCGAAGAACGATACAAAATGGCGCGTATTCTGAAAAAACATGGCAAAATTCAGAATTACGAAACCACCTTCCGCCGCAAAGACGGGTCGCTCATTCACGGATTGTTGTCCGGCACGGTCATTCTCATTGATGATGTGCCGCATCTTGTGATCCATGCGCGTGATATCACGCACCGCAAAAAAACCGAACAGGCGTTGCGGGAAAGCGAAATTCGCTACCGCAATATTTTTGAAAATTCCCCCATCTCGTTGTGGGAGGAAGATTACTCGCAGGTGAAAGAATATTTGCAGGAACTGGATGCCCGCGTCTCAGATGTTGCTGACCACTTGCGCCACAATCCACGGGCGGTGAAAAAGTGTGTTGATTTGGTGCGCGTCATCAATGTGAATCAAGCCACCCTCTCGATATTCGGCGCGACGGAGAAGGAACAGATGCTGGCGGGCTTGAGCCAAATCTTCAAGCCGGAAACCATTGCGCCCTTTACGGAACAAATTATTGCCCTGTGGGAAAACAAGCTGGTTCACACCGGCGAACAGGAAGAACAGACACTTGGCGGGCAAACCATTTATGTTCAGGTGAGCGTCTCGGTGGCGCCGGGCTATCAGAATACGTGGGAGAAAGTGTTCGTCTCGGTGCTGGATATGACCACGCAAATACATGCGCAACATGCCATCCAACGCCGCAATCAGGAGCTTTCGCTGCTGAACCGGGTCATTGCCGCCTCCGCCATTTCAATGGAAGAAACGTTCATGTTCGATACCGCGTGCCGCGAATTGGCGCAACTCTTCGACGTTCCCCGCGCGGTGGTATTCATGTTCGATGAAGCCCGCTCGGTGATTCGTGTCACGACGGAATACCGGGCATCCGGCATGTCATCCATTTTGGATATTGAGTTCCCCATCACCGGCAATATGATGATTCGCTATCTGGTGACCAATCAGGCGCCCCTGCTGGTGGAGAATGTGGAAAACGACACCCGGCTGGCAGATTTTAAACAGCAATTGCAGGCATGGGACATCACTTCATTTGTGCTGTGTCCGTTTATTGTGGATAGTCGGGTGGTGGGCGCCATCGGCATCGCCGCCGACAGCCCGCGCCATTTTGCGGCGCAGGACATCAATTTGATATGGAGTGTGTCCGACCAAGTTTCGGGCGTGCTGGCGCGCATCCGACTCACCCAAACCCACCGCCGATTGGTCGCCGCGATGGAACAGCTCGCCGAAAGCATCATCATCATGGAACTCGACGGCTGCATTGTGGATGTGAACCCCGCATTTGAGAAAGTTACCGGCTACACCCGCGATGAAATCATCGGCAACCACATCGACACCCTTTCCCCGTCTCACGGTAATGCCGCCCGTCTTCACGAGCGGTGGGATGTGGTTTCGCAGGGGGAGGTTTGGCAGGGGCGCACCCTCACCGAAACAAAATCCGGGCAAATCATCACCGAAGAGGAAATCATCAGCCCGTTGCGCGACCCCCAACAAGCGTTGGTCGGGTTTGTTGCGGTGCGGCGCGATGTCACCCGTGAATTGCAACTGGAAGAGCAATATTATCAGGCGCAGAAGATGGAAGCGATTGGGCGGCTCACCGGAGGGGTGGCGCACGATTTCAACAACTTGCTCACCGCCATCAACGGATTTGCGGAACTGATGCAACGGCGGCTCGACCCCGGCGATTGGGAATATCGCATGGTCTCCAATATCCTCAAATCCGGGCAGCGTGCCACCAATTTGGTGCGGCAACTGCTGGTTTTCAGCCGCAAGCAGACCGCCAATCCACAGGTGTTGAATTTGAATTTTGTGGTGAACGATATTCAAAGAATGTTGCAGCGAGTCATCGGCGAACATATTGAAATAAATACCAACTTCGGGGAGGCGTTGTGGAACATCAAAGC
>CAZMXX010000356.1:0-3167 GCA_964570315.1 uncultured Anaerolineaceae bacterium
CGATGTATTGATGGTTTCGTTACTAAACCGCACACGATGTATTGAGGTATGACACCTAATCGATAACGAAGGGGATGTTTACCGGGAAGTTTCAATGGCATGGCCTAATAAAAAGAAAGCACCAGATGAATATTTTAAACCTCTCATTCATCCCATTACCGGCAAACCATGCCCAGTTCCTGCTCGTGGATGGAGAAATCCTCCCAAGACAATGAAAGCCTTGCAAGAAGCTGGTCTTATACTTTTTGGAGAAGATGAGACTGTTCAACCAAGACGAAAATACTTTCTAAAAGACAACCTCACTGAAAATGTGCCCTCTCTTCTATATTATGGTGGAAGCGATGATCCACTACTTAAGGAAATGGGGCTAAGTTTTGACAATCCAAAGGTTGTGGGTGTAAGTAAACGTCTCATCACATCAATAGCAGATAATAATGACAGAGATGATATCATTCTTGACTTCTTCGCCGGATCTTGCACTACCGCACATGCCGTTATGGATTTAAACCGAGAAGACGGTGGCAACCGCAAATACATTATGGTACAACTGCCCGAACCAACCGGAGAAAAGACCGAAGCGTACAAAGCCGGTTACAAAACTATCGCAGACATTGGCAAAGAACGCATTCGCCGCGCCGCCGCAAAAATCAAGGCAGAAAACCCAAATTACGAGGGCGACCTCGGTTTCAAAGTGTTCAAACTGGCCGGCAGTAATATTCGCGCCTGGAACCCGGATCGCAATGACTTGGAACAAACACTGATTGACCATACAGAGCATCTGGTTGAGGGGCGAAGTGAAGAAGACTTACTCTATGAACTGTTACTCAAACGCGGGGTTGAGTTGACCATCCCCATTGAAGAAAAAACCATTGCAGGCAAAACCGTATACAGCATTGGGTATGGGGTGCTTTTTGCTTGTCTTGATACGGATATTCCGCGCACGGCAGTCGAACCGCTGGCGCAAGGCATCATCAAATGGTTCCAAGACCTTTCCCCTGCCGGAAAAACACACGTCGTTTTCCGTGACAGTGCCTTTGCCGATGATGTAGCCAAAACCAATATCACCGCCATTTTGCAACAGTTTGGAATTGCGCATGTCCGCAGTTTGTAGGGAGGTATTATGTTAGAAAATGGTAAACAGAAACCACATTTACGGCACATAGAAATTTATGGCTACAAATCCATCAAAGAACTTTCTCTGGATATGAAGCCCATCAACATATTAATTGGGGCAAACGGCGCTGGGAAATCAAATTTTATCTCCCTGTTTACGTTTCTAAGCCAACTTTCACACGGCAAACTCAAAAACTATGTTGAAGTACAAGGTTTTGCCAATACATTTTTCCACTTCGGCGCAAAACACACTCCGCGCATAGAAATTAACATCGATGTTGGAGAAAATGGGTATCATGTTGTATTCGTACACGGTGTCAATGATGATTCCTTGGTTTTTGAAGAAGAACATTGTACCTATACCGGCTCAAATAAAAAATGGTTCATCAAAGGGCAATTGGGCGAAAGCGGTTTGTTGCCCGGTTCTACCGCACAAAGCGATTATGTCCGAAAATATACCCGCGAATACTTGAATGATTGTCGCGTTTACCACTTTCACGATACCAGCGCCGGAGCGGGCTTTAAACAAGCGAATGATTTGAACAATTCAGATTATCTATATCCGGATGCCAAAAATCTTGCGCCCTTTTTGTATCGCCTGCAGGAAGAATATCCACAAAACTATCGGGATATTGTGGCAACCATTCAATCGGCAGCCCCTTTCTTTCACGATTTCTATTTAGAGCCGCGCGGCGTAAAAGGTAATGAAAAGCTCCTGTTAAAATGGTTGCACCGGGAACACGATGAGCCTTTTTCGGCAAATCAATTGTCGGATGGCACGGCGCGTTTTATCTGTTTGGCGACATTGTTTTTACAGCCGCCGGAATTGCGTCCGCACACCATTGTTCTGGATGAACCCGAACTGGGATTGCACCCGGCTGCACTTGAAATACTGGCAGATGTCATTCATACCACAGCCAAAGAAACGCAGGTCATTTGCTCCACACAGTCTGTTGTTTTTGCAAATTTCTTTGCCCCGGAGTCATTCATTGTGGTTGATGCGGAAAAGGGTGTATCAATATTCAAACAACCGGACAGCGAAGCGCTGCAACATTGGCTGGAAGATTATGGGATGGGCGATATTTGGCGCAAAAATCTAATTGGAGGTCGCCCGGTATGGTAAGAGTGGGGATTTCCGTTGAAGGCTTGACCGAAGAACGATTTATCAAAATTGTTTTGACGCCGTATCTTCGGCAGAAAAATATTCATATAACGCCCGTGTCAATGAATGGCAAAGTAAACGTAGCACGAGTAAAACACGAATTGACTCGGCTAATCCACAATTTTGATTGTGTCACCACCCTCTATGATTTTTATGGGTTCCAGCGAAAACAGGCAGGCGAGACAAAACAAAGCCTTGAGGCGCGGATTCTGGATTCTTTACCTGCCTCCCTGCAAAGGAAATGTATTCCCTATATTCAAATGTATGAGTTCGAAGGGTTACTGTTTGCCTCGCCGGAAGCAATGGCTATTGAATTACAACAGGAAGACATTGAACCTTGGGCTGAAAAGATTTTACGCCAATTTCAAAACAACCCTGAATTGATTAATGACTCACCGCAAACGGCTCCGTCAAAACGGCTTGCTGATAAAACAAGTTATCGCAAAACTGTTCACGGTCCCAACATTATGCAAGAAATTGGTTTGGAAACCCTCCGCAAAAAATGTGTCGGATTCAATGAGTGGTTGGCAAAATTAGAAGCGTGCGTCGAGAGCGATTGAGATATATGCGGGAGAACTTAGATGAGATTACACTTTGAAGACAATCTCGATTATCAACTGGCTGCCATCGAAGCTGTCACCGGTTTGTTTCACGGTCAGGAAATCAACCGCACTGAATTCACTGTATCAAAGCTATCCAACCCGGCAGGACAATTGACGTTGTCCGGAATGGAGGAATCGGAACTGGGCATTGGTAACAGGCTACAACTTTTAGACGATGAACTGCTGGAAAATCTCAGGACTATCCAACTTAAAAACGGGTTGCGCCCATCAGAATCGCTTACCAGCGGTGATTTTACCATTGAAATGGAAACCGGTACCGGCAAAACCTA
>CAZMXX010000356.1:3267-4326 GCA_964570315.1 uncultured Anaerolineaceae bacterium
CCGAATATTCAAATCATGGTGATTACGGTCGGTGCAATTAACAAGAAAGATGTAAACAATCTCTATAAAGAAAATGAAAAGACCGGTGGCGAGAAACCGATTGATTTAGTGCGTGCCACGCGCCCAATTATCATCGTTGATGAACCGCAAAGTGTGGATGGTGGATTACAAGGGCGCGGCAAAGAAGCCCTTGAGGCAATGCACCCGCTTTGCACCTTACGTTATTCCGCGACTCATGCAGACAAACACCATATGCTCTACCGTCTGGATGCGGTTGACGCTTATGAGCGCAAACTGGTCAAGCAGATTGAAGTTGCTTCCTTACAAATAGAAGGGGGACACAACAAAGCCTATCTTAAACTGATTGAAACCAAAAACGTACGGGGTTCAATTACCGCCAAGGTGGAAGTTGATTTGTTGCAGTGCAAAAATATCCAACGAAGAATAATCACTGTTGAAGATGGCGATGATTTAGCGCAAGAAACCGGGCGTGACATTTACGAAAATTATCGTATTGGAACAATTACCTGTGGGAGAAATAATCAATCACTTGAAGTCAGTTATCCGGGAGGCGAGCGCCTCTTACGTCCCGGGGACGAAATTGGCGGGGTCAACATTGATGACCGTAATCGTTTGATGATTCGGCGCACCATCAAGGAACATCTGGACAAAGAAATGCGTTTTATGGCACAGAAACAGGACGTCAAAGTTCTCAGCCTATTTTTTATTGACAGCGTAAAATATTATCGTCAATACGATGAAGATGGGAATCCGGTGAAAGGCAAATACGCGTTGATATTCGAAGAGGAATACCGAAAACTTGCCAGAAAACCTGAATACCAACAACTATTTGAGCGGATTGATTTGAGTATTGAGGCGGGTGAAGTGCATAACGGCTATTTTTCCATTGATAAAAAGGGAGGATGGACAGAAACCGCCGAGAACAACCAAGCAAACCGTGAAAACGCGGAACGTGCTTATAACCTGATTATGAAGGATAAAGAAAAATTGCTCAGTTTTGATTCCAAATTGAAGTTTATCTTTTCACATTCTGCGTTG
>CAZMXX010000357.1:0-4324 GCA_964570315.1 uncultured Anaerolineaceae bacterium
TTCAGGCGTACAACCGGAATGACCGTTCCGAGGCGCAGGCGGGTCTGGCGCAGGTGAAAACCCTCTCACAGGAAATTGTGAGCAAATTGGATGATTTGGAGCGCGCCGTGGTTTCCCGGAACGGTCATCATTCCTATAATTGACCCACTTCCGCCCCGCTCCGACGAGTCGCCATCACGGCGGCTCGTTTTTTGATGCCGCAAACTTTGCGCGTCCGCCCCTTCTTCCATACAATGCATCCACGACATCATTTTGCCTCAGGAGACATCTGTGTTCACCATTCCATATCGCTGGGACATCCATCCCAAAGCCCCCCCGGAGCATTTCGACAGCTTCCCCGACATTTCGCGGCTGGTCGTTCAACTTTTGTACAATCGTGGCGTGTATGAGCCGCAGGACGTTTATACTTTTTGGAGCGGTTCATACGCTGTGGGCGACCCGTTTTTGTTGCCCGATATGGACACGGCGGTATCGGAAATTCTGGCGGCGATTGACGCTGCTGCGCCCATCGTGGTCTATGGGGATTACGATGCCGACGGGGTGACCTCCACCGCGCTGATGACGCAGGTGTTGCGCGCTCTCGGCGCGGAGGTGTCGGTTTACATCCCCAACCGTTTCACCGAAGGCTACGGGCTGAACAAAGCCGCGCTCGCCACGCTGGCGGACGCCGGGGCGCGGTTGATCATCACCGTGGATTGCGGCATTCGCTCGGCGGCGGAGGTGGCATACGGCAACGCGCTGGGACTCACCTTCATCGTCACCGACCACCATTTGTTGCCCACGGATGACGCGGGGAACGATATTCTGGTGCCGGCGGCAGCGGTCATCAATCCCAAACGGCAGGATAGCACCTACCCTTTTCGGGATTTTGCGGGTGTCGGCGTGGCGTTCAAAGTGGCGCTGGCGCTCAAACGGCGTGCCCGCGCGCGGGGGATGAAGGTTGATTTGGCGGAAGAATCGCTGCTCGATTTGGTGGCGCTGGGGACGGTGGCGGATATGGTTCCGCTGAAAAAGGAAAATCGCACGCTAGTTCAGCAGGGATTGACCGCCCTGAAAAAATCGCGGCGGGTGGGATTGAAGGCGCTGCTCGCGGCGGCGGGGGCGAAGCAGAGCGACATCACCGCCGAGACCATCGGGTTTGTGCTGGGGCCGCGTCTGAACGCGGCGGGGCGGCTGGAGGAAGGCATGCTGGCGTATCGCCTGCTGACCACCGACGACCTCGGCGAGGCGCAGACGCTGGCGGCGCACCTGAACGACATCAACGTGCGGCGGCAGTCCATGACCCGCGAATTCACCGACAAATCGCTGGCGTCCATCGTCACCGATGATACCACCGCGCCCGATTCGCTCTATCTGGTCTCCGATGAATCGTTCAATGCGGGGGTGGTCGGTTTGGTGGCGTCACGGCTGGCGGAGTTGTGCTATCGTCCGGTGCTGGTGGCGCAGCGCGGCGAAACCGTGTCACACGGTTCGGCGCGGAGTATCCCCGAATTTCACATCACCCGCGCTTTAGACCAGTGCGCCGACCTGCTGGTGAAATACGGCGGACACGCGGCGGCGGCGGGTTTCACGGCGGAAAACGAGAAGTTGCCCGCGCTGGAAGCGCGCTTGCACGCCATCGCGCGGCAAACCTTCGATGTTGCTTCGCTGCGGAAATCGCTGCCGGTGGATGCGGAAATCAATTTGCGGGGCGTGACGGCGGCATACGTCAAAGAGATTCACCGACTCGCGCCCTTTGGCACGGGGAATCCCACCCCGCAATTTTGCTCGCGGAATTTGGCGGTGCGCCATCATACCCCGGTCGGCAAAGATAAAAGCCATCTGAAGATGGTTCTTTTCGACGGCAAACAAACGTGGAGCGCCATCGGGTTTAAAATGGGGAAACAGTGGGGGGAGGCGCGGCAAATTCCCGCGCGGATTGACGCGGTGTACACGCTGGAATTCAACACGTGGCGGGGGAGAGAAGAATTGCAACTCAACCTGAAGGACATCCGCCCCGCCGAATGAGTTTGCGTTGGGGTTTGGGGCGTCCTCCCGTTGCATGTTGCGTCATCACGCCGGAATGAACCGCCAAATTGGTTGTATTTTTAGTGCCATTGTATTGTAGTGACAGAGCAATGCTCTGTCACTACTTGAAATACTGTACATCTCGGTTGTGTGATGTTTAAACGTTTCCTCTATTAACGGCTTCGCGGTAAATTCAACCTTTATCCCGCAACAATATCCAAAAGGGCGACTATCGGGTTTGTTTGCCGTCCAAAATGGCGCGGATTTTCTTCGCCAGCGTCATCGGGGAGAACGGCTTTTCGATGAACGGCATATTTGTTTGCCGAATGCGGTTTATCACGTCCAAATCGTCGGAGTACCCCGACATGAAAAGCACGGGCAAATGCGGGTCAATCTCCTGCAGTTGGTGCAGAAGTTCTTCGCCGTTTTCAATCGGCATCACCACATCCGATATTACTAAATCAATGTGCGGCGTGGTCGCCCGGTGCATCACTTCGATGGCGCGTTGTCCGTTTTCAGCGGTGAGAAGCGTGTAGCCGCTGTCGGTCAGGATGCGGGAAATCAGCTCACGCACCGGCTCGCTGTCTTCCACCAGCAGGATGACCTCCGAGCCGGTGGGGAATTCTTCTACCGGGGGCAGGTGTGCGGGCATGGGGTTGCCGGGGAGTTGATTGGGGAAATAGAGCTTGAAGGTGGTTCCCTGCCCGATTTCACTGTAAACCAGAATATGCCCGCGATTTTGTTTCACAATCCCGAACACCGTTGACAACCCCAATCCTGTGCCTTTGCCGAATTCTTTGGTGGTGAAAAAAGGCTCGAAAATATTCTTCTGCGTCTTGGCGTCCATCCCCATACCGGTGTCGCTCACCACCAATTGCACATATTCGCCGGGGGTCATACTGCGATGATATTGGCAGAAACTTTCATCAAGCGTGACCCGGCGCGTTCTGATGATGATTTTTCCCCCGTTGGGCATTGCGTCGCGGGCGTTGAGCACCATATTCATCAAAATTTGCTCCACCTGTCCGGGGTCGAGTTTCACCAAGCCCACATCGGCGTCCCGCAGCGTTATCAATTCGATATTTTCCCCGATGAGCCGGCGCAGCATTTTCTCCAGATTCATCACCGCATCCGCCAGATTGAGCAACTGCGGCTTGATGATTTGTTTGCGGGCAAAGGCGAGCAATTGCCGGGTGAGAGCGGCAGAACTTTGCGCCGCCTGTTGAATCCCCTTCAGGTCGTTGTGTGCGGGTGAATCGGGGGGGAGCGCCTGCCCCGCCAGCCCGGCGTAGCTCATAATGGCGGTCAAATGGTTGTTGAAATCGTGTGCCACACCCCCCGCCAGCCTGCCGATAGCCTCCATCTTCTGCGATTGCAGCAGTTCCTGCTCCAGCAGCTTCCGCTCGGTATTGTCGAACATATACCCCTTGATGCCCACCAGCGTTCCCGTGCAGTCAAATTCGCCGATGAGGTTTTGGATGACGTATACTGTTTGTCCGTCCAAGCGGCGCAATTCGCTTTCTATATAGCTCACCTTTTTTTCACGGCGAACGGTGTCCACCAGCGCCTGCCATGAAGTTTCGCCGGTGGGGAACAATCGTTCAATGGAAAAATTATAGGCTTTTTCAAAAGATTGGAAGTTGAAAATCTTCAGAAATGCGGGGTTGCAGGCGGTGATACGCCCGTCCGGCATTGCGATGAAATCGCCGGTGAGGTCGTCTTCAAAGAAGCGGCGATAGCGTTCTTCGCTTTCGCGCAGGTTGGCTTCCACCTGTTTCTGCGCCAGAGAATAGCGGATGGCGCGGTCGAGCAGGGGGGCGTTCAACTCCGCTTTGGCGAGATAGTCCATCGCGCCCGCTTCCATCGCGGCGACGTCGGTGGCGTCGTCGCCCTGCCCGGTGAGCAGCACGCACGGCGCATCAATATTTATGGTGTGTGCGGCGCGCACCAACTCCAGCCCGTCGTGCTTTCCGAGGCGGTAATCAATCAGATACACGTCAAAACGATTATGTTTGATGGCATCCAACCCTTCTTCAAATGATTTCGCCCAGGCCAGCTCATAAGTTGTGTGCGGGATGTCATTCAGCAGCGCACGGGTGATGACAAACTCATCTTCATCATCATCAATGAGCAAAACACGTAGGGGAGCGGCAGGTTTTTCAGCAGACACGACAGTATCCTTTGGGTGGGGTGGTTTTCCGGCTCGAATTAATGTTATTGTATCACATTTTTAAATTTTATTCACGCCTGATATGATTCTACGGGTGTGTTTCAACCTTTAGGCGGAATTGAGGAAAATTCGTTGCAATACCTATAA
>CAZMXX010000358.1:0-4296 GCA_964570315.1 uncultured Anaerolineaceae bacterium
CTCATCCCCGTGTTGGGGTCGCTCATTTCCGGACCGCTCCTTGCGTTCTTCGCCAAAGAAGCCAAAGGGCACGGCGTGCCGGAAGTGATGCAAGCAATCGCCCTTCACGGCGGACGCATTCGCCCGCCGGTGGTGGTGGTGAAAGCGCTGGCGTCGGCGGCGTGCATCGGCAGCGGCGGTTCCGCCGGGCGGGAAGGTCCCATCGTGCAAATCGGGTCGGCGCTCGGCTCGGTGATGGGGCAGATGTTCCACCTGTCGGAAGCGCGCATCCGAAACTTGGTGGCGTGCGGCGCGGCGGCGGGCATCGCGGCGGTGTTCAATGCCCCCATCGCCGGCGCAATTTTCGCACTTGAAATCATTTTGGGGGAATTCACCACCTCGTATTTCGGCAGTGTCGTGGTCAGCGCGGTGACCGCCAGCATCGTCAGCCGCCAATTTTTGGGCGACACGCCCGCCTTCGCCGTGCCGTCATACAACATGGTCAGTTCGTGGGAAGTGCTGTTTTACGTCCTGCTGGGACTCCTCGCCCCACTGGTGGCATGGCTCTTCGTCACCACCCTCTATTGGGCGGAAGACAAATTCGACGCATGGAAATTTCCGGACGCCCTGAAACCGGCGGTCGGCGCGCTGTTGCTGGGTATTCTGGCACTTTTTGTGCCGGATGTACTCGGTTCGGGATTGGAATTCATCGGCGAAGCCATCAAAAACAATATCGCTGTTTCAATGATGGCATTACTGATTTTCGGCAAGCTATTCGCCACTGATTTCACGCTGGGTTCCGGCAATTCGGGGGGTGTGTTTGCGCCGTCGCTGTTCATGGGCGCGATGCTCGGCGGGGTGTTCGGCACCATCGTCCACGCCCTTTTCCCCGCCATCACCGCCTCCCCCGGCGCGTATGCGCTGGTGGGGATGGCAGCGGTATTCGCCGCCTCAACCCATGCCGCCATCACCGGCATCATCATCGTTTTTGAAATGTCCGGCGACTACCGCCTGATTCTGCCGCTGATGCTCGCCACCGTCATCAGCACATTGGTCTCGATGGCAATTCGCAAAGAGACCATCTACACCCTCAAGTTGGTGCGGCGGGGCATCCAGTTGCAAGCAGGGCGCGACGTGGATGTGATGCAGGGGATTACCGTTGAAGAAGCGATGCGCCCCGAATTATACACCCTGCCGCATACACTCACCCTCACCGAAACCACCGCTCGATTGAATGAACTCAGTCGTCGCGGGCTGCCGGTGGTGGATGAAAATAACGATTTGTACGGCATTGTGACCATCCACGATATTGAGCGGGCAATTGAACGCGGTATCCCCAGCGATACCCCGGTGAAAGATATTGCCACCACAAACGTATTGCTGGCATACCCTGATGAACCGATGGCAGAGGTGCTCCGGCGGTTGAGCGTGCGGGATGTGGGACGCTTGCCGGTGGTGAGCCGAGAAAATCCGAAGAAAGTATTGGGGTTGATTCGCCGCGAGGATTTAATTCGCGCCTATAATTTGGCGCTCACGAACCGGGCGAAGGTTCAATACCGAATGGATCAACTACGGTTGCGGAAAATCGACAACACGGAATTTGTGGAGATTACGGTACAGCCCGATAGCCCCGCCGCGGGGAAAACCATTACGGATTTGGCAGACCGGCTGCCGTATGATGCGGTGATTGTATCGGTGCACCGTCCGGCGGGGAACGTCGAAGTGGTGCACGGCAATACCCGCCTCAACGTCGGTGACAGAGTCACCGCCTTCATCAGCAGAGATTCCAGCGAGGCGTTGCATCGCGCCCTTTTGGGGGACACCACGCCAATCAACCATTAACGCCGATTCGACCATAGCCCACCAACAAAAAAGGGGCGTCCCATTGAAGCGGGATGCCCCTTTTGAATCCCTCAAACTTTACCGTTGCGCATCCACCACGGCAACCGCCGCCATATTGACAATCTCACGAACTTCATCGCCCCGTTGCAGCACATGGACGGGTTTGCCCATGCCCAGCAAAATAGGACCAATCAACTCGCCGTCGCCCAAACGCTGCACCAATTTATAGGCGATGTTCGCCGCCTCCAGATTGGGGAAAATCAGCACGTTGGCATCGCGCACCCGGCTGAACGGATAGAGTTCGTCCACAATTTCCGGCACAACGGCGGTATCCGCCATCATTTCCCCATCCACCACCAAATCCGGGCGACGGTCGCGCACCATTGCGACCGCTTTTTGCACCTTTTGGGTGAACGGATGGCGGGTGCTGCCGAAGTTGGAGAAGCTCAACATCGCAATGCGGGGGTCAATGTTGAACTGCTGTTTGACGGCGTCCGCCGTGAGCGCGGCAATTTCCGCCAAATCCTCGGCAGTGGGGTCAATATTCACGGTGGTATCGGCGACGAAATAAACTTTATTTTTGATGATTAAAATGTACATCCCCGCCACTTTATGCACCCCCGCCGCCGTGCCAACGACTTCCAGCGCTGGACGAATGACGTCCGGGTAATCCTGCTGCAACCCGGAGATGAACGCATCGGCATGCCCCATTTTCACCATCATGGGACCAAAATACCCGCGCTGACGCATCAACCGCCGAGCCGTGGTCTCCGTCACGCCTTTGCGATGCCGCATTTTCACCAATTCCTGCACGTATGCGTCAAAATGTTCCGAGTTGGTGGGGTCAACCACTGTCGGTTCAAAATCCAGCCCCAACGTTTCAACCTTTTGGGCGATGGTTTCAACCCTGCCGAGCAATACCGGTTTGCCGAAACCTTCCTCCGCCACCAGCGCCGCCGCGCGAATGATTTTGGGAGATTCACCCTCGCCGAACACCACGGTTTTGGGCTGGCTTTTGGCTTTGTTGATGATGGAACGGGTCAACTGCCACCCTTTGCCCAACCGCGCCTCGAGCTGTTCGCGGTAGGTTTCCATGTCCAACGGGCGACGCGCGACGCCGGTTTTGATGGCAGCATCCGCGACCGCAGGCGCAACCCACAACAGCACGCGGGGGTCAAATGGTTTGGGGATGATGTAATCTTCGCCGAATTTCAGGGCTTGCAAATCATACGCCCGCAACACCGAATCGGGCACGTCTTCATGCGCCAGCGCCGCCAGCGCGTGCGCCGCCGCCAATTTCATCTCATCGTTGATTTGCCGGGCATGCACATCCAACGCCCCCCGGAAAATGAACGGGAAGCCCAACACGTTATTCACCTGATTGGGGTAATCACTGCGCCCCGTCGCCACAATCGCATCGGGGCGGGCTTCTTTCGCCAATTCATACCGGATTTCGGGGTCGGGGTTCGCCATTGCAAAAATGACGGGATGGTCAGCCATAGATTTGACCATTTCAGGGGTCAGCACATCCGCCACCGAAAGCCCCATAAACACATCCGCGCCGCGCACCGCATCCGCCAGCGTGCGCGCATCGGTCTCTTTCATAAACCGTTTTTTGTATTCGTTCAGTTGTTCCGCGCGTCCGGTATGAATCACACCGCGAGAATCCACCATCGTGATGTTTTTGCGTTGCGCGCCCGCCAGAATGAACATTTCCGCACAGGCAACTGCCGCCGCCCCCGCGCCGTTCACCACAATGGAAATATCGGCGATATTTTTCCCGGAAATTTCCAGCGCATTCATCAACCCGGCGGTGGCAATGATGGCGGTTCCGTGCTGGTCATCATGGAAAACCGGAATATCGAGCATCCCTTTCAGCGTTTCTTCAATCACAAAACATTCCGGCGCTTTGATGTCTTCCAAATTGATGCCGCCAAAGGTGGGGGCAATCGCCCGCACCACATTGATGACCTCTTCCGCCGTTGTGGCATCCACTTCGATGTCAAAAACATCAATGTCCGCAAAACGTTTGAAAAGAACGCCTTTACCTTCCATCACCGGCTTGGATGCCATAGGTCCCCGGTTGCCCAGCCCCAAAATCGCTGAGCCATTCGACACCACAGCAACCAAATTTCCTTTGGCGGTATATTTAAACACATCGTCGGGATTGTTGGCAATTTCCAGCACGGGGACAGCCACACCGGGCGTATATGCCAACCCCAAATCGAGTTGCGTGCTGGTCGGTTTGGTGGGAACCACCTCAATTTTCCCCGGTCGTCCCATAGAGTGATATTGCAACGCAGTTTCTTTCGTAATACCCATAGGATTCTAACCTCCTCGTTAGGTCATGCGCAATTATAGGTAGGAATTAACGTCCTACTTCATAGCCGGAAATATTATAGCACCATTTAAAAATAGTGCATATAAGTACCCGAGCAAAAGTTTTTCAGCAAACCGGTTAGCAAGTAAAATGGG
>CAZMXX010000359.1:0-4291 GCA_964570315.1 uncultured Anaerolineaceae bacterium
TTTTTCAAACCGGTAGACGGGTTGGCGTCTACCTACTACATATAATACGAGGAGACTCGCAATGTCCCCATTGCAAGATAAAGCCTTCCATATTAATACCGAAAAAGACGGCATCCTCGCCGACACCACCGCCGATGACGTGCGCGCGCTGGTCGCCGCCCTGCCGAACCACCCGAAACTGGTGTGGCATTTTCACGGCGGATTAGTGAGCCAAAAGAGCGCGCTCACCAGCGCGGAAACGCTCAAAGCGGCGTATGAAGCGGCGGGGGCGCGCCCCACTTTTTTCGTGTGGGAATCGGATTTTTTGCGGGTGGTCAAAGACAATCTGGAAGACATTAATAAGGAAAAGATATTCAAGCTACTGGTCAAATGGCTCATCAAATTCACCCTCGGCAAACTGGGAGACACGGAGGGCGGAAAAGCCACCGGGCAATTGCAACTCCCCACCGACATCGACGTGGCAATTGAGCTGCAAAAAGCCGACGCCGGCGAAGAACCCTACGCCGCCGTCACCGCCCATCCGAACCTGAAGCCGCTGCATGACGCCGAAAGAAACAAGCTGGAAGAAGCCCTGTCCAACGACCCGAAATTCCAAGCCGCCGTGCAGGACATCATCGCCGCTGTCACGCCCGAAGGCGCGGTGCAGCAAAAGAACGCCAAAGGCGTGCTCACCGTGAATCGCGCTTCGGGGAAAACGCTGATGTCGCCGGAAATTGTGGACGAAATCCGCGACGATTTGGCGGCAACCGAGGGCAAGGGGATACTCTCCACCGCCGTGCTACTCAAACATGCGGGGTCGATTCTGAAGCGGACGGTCAGTCGCTTCATTGAAAAACGCGACCACGGGGTCTATTGCACGGTGGTGGAAGAGCTGCTGCGCGAATTGTATCTGGCAAATGTCGGCACGACGGTTTGGGGGATGATGAAAAAAGAAGCCGCCGACACCTTTGAAAATGCGGGGCAACCGCCGGAACGGGGCGGCTGGTTTTTCATCGACGAACTCAGCAAAAAAATCGCCGCCGGATACACCCCGGAAATCAATTTAGTGGGGCATAGCGCGGGGTCAATCTACATTTATAATATGCTGCGCTATGTGGAAAAAGCCCGCACCGACCCCAACCACCCGCTGCCGGAAACTTTCAAATTCAACACCGTCATTTTTCTCGCCCCCGCCATTGACTGCCTGCAATTCGCCGATATGCTGGAAAATTACACCCATCTTTTCAACCATTTCCGCATGTTCACCATGAAAGATGAGGGGGAACGGGGCAAGGCGATGGTTCCGGTGCTGTATCCCCGTTCACTGCTCTATTTCATTTCCGGCGTGCTGGAACGGGACTACAACGACCCCGACAAACTGGCGTATGACCAGCCCATCGCCGGGATGCAACGATATTACACCCAAAAAGAAACCTACCACACCCCCGAACTGACCGCCATCCAAGCCTATCTGGAAGCGGATGCGCGGCGGGCAGTCTGGGCGAAGGAAAATCGCGGCGACGGGCTGGCTTCGGCGGCAGACCAGCATGGCGGCTTCTCCGTGGAGCCGCAAACGCTGGCGAGCGTCCGGCACATCATTCAACATGGGTGGGCATAAATGAACGACCAACATTACGCGATTGTCATCGGCATCAACCGTTATCCCGGCATTTCCGATTTGCAATTTGCACGGGGCGATGCCGAAGAATTTTACAACTGGCTGAAAGACCCGAACCTCGGCGCAGTACCGGAGGAGAATATCGCACGGATAACCATTTCCGATGCAGAAATGCCCCCCGGCACAGACCGGAAGCACGCCATCCCGGTGCGCCGACAGGTGGAAGAAGCGTTGTCGGACTTTTGGGAACGGTGTTCCGAGCATATTGACAACAACCCCGCCGATTGGCGGCACACCCGATTGTACGTTTTCGGGTCGGGGCATGGGATTGCGCCCGAACCGCACGAAGTCGCGCTGCTGATGGCAAATGCCGCGCCGAAACATTACGGCAACAATTTCCCCTACGGGAAATTCATCACCTATTTTCAAAAGGCGCAATTTTTCCGCGAACTGGTCTTTTTCGCCGATTGCTGCCGGGAGCGGGTATCCACCGCGCCGCTGTTGGGTCCCACATGGGATGAAATCAACAACCAAAACGGCAAAATTTTCACCCTGCGGGGGCTGGCAACCTATTTCGGCGAACTGGCATTTGAGGAAGAGAACGACGACGCTCCCCCCGACGAACTGCGCGGCTATTTCACCAAAGCGTTGCTGGAAGGGCTGAACGGGCAAGCTGCCGACCCCCGCACGGGCGAAATCAACTCGCAAACGTTGGCAAATTATGTCACCGAGCGGGTGCAGGAATTGACCCGCCATCGTTCCCAGCCGCAAACCCCATTCTTCGCCGCCGAACCCGTCACCCCGGCAATCGTTTTTCGCACCAATGTGCCGGTGGCAACCAAACATACCGTCACCCTCGAATTTCCGCCCGGCTTCACCGGCGACGTGACGCTGCGCAACGGCGATATGAAAACCATCGCCACCCATTCCGCCGCCGACGGCGACATGCAAATTGCGCTCGCCTCCGGCTTTTACCGCGTTGCCCCCACCGCAGGCGAAAATACATTTCATGACGGGGGATTTTTTGAAGTGATTGGAGCTGAACGACATGTCAAGCTATAAACGAAAGGCAAACGTCTATTTGCGAACGCCGGGAACGCCGCTGGAACTGCGGTTGATTGACCACCGTTTCCAAACGGTGGCAACCGGCATCGGCGAACTGCGGAAAAAAGTGCCGCCGGGCATCTACCAGATTGAAGTCCGCGCGGGGAACACCAAACAGCGCGAATTCATCGAACTGAAACCGGGGCAGTATTTTGAAAAAACTGACCTCCATTTAGCCTTTGAAACCACTGCTCCCGTCCCCCGCGCCGCCAACTCGCACGAATTTCACGGCTATCCGGCGCAGGACATCAGCCGCAACCCCAACCAATCATATGGCGACGGCGGGCGGTTGGTGCTGATTTTCCGCGACACCACCTCGGAAGGGCGGTCATGGCTCGACATCAGCTCATACACCCTGCTCAACTCGGCGCTAGAGCCGGTGGGGAATCTGCAAACGGACACCCAGAAAATTGACGATGCCGGTTTCATCGCCCTGTCCGCCGATGTATCGCCCGGCGGGTACGTTTTGCGCAACACGCTGGAATGGGATTCCACCGCCAAACGCAGCGCAAATGAGTCACCCGGCGGCGCAGATTTGCCCATCTGGATTGAAGAAGACTGGACAACCATCGTTTTCATCCCCGGCTCCAGATACCGGGCAGTGCCTCTTTTGCGGGGGGCATCCATCCACATGGCGCGAATTTGGATGGGCTACAGCTATGATAACGGCTCCGACATCAATACCGCCGTGGAATTGACCCTCAGCGGATTGCGCGAAGGGCGCACGGTGATTTCGCCGGAATATTTGAACGCCATGCTCAATGCAAAATATGAAAATCCCATGCTCGGCATCATCGGGGCGCAAGCGATGCTTCTGGAACCCCGCCCGCGCTGGAGATTGTTTGATACCGTGCGTCGTAACCTGCAAAAACTCATCCCCAACCATCCCGATGTGACCGCCCTGTTTGTGGTGGGCAAAGGACGGCGCGGAAATATCGCCCGCTCGCGGGTTGCGCCGGTGGAATTCCCGCCGATGATGTACGCCGCGTATCGCGGGCTGATTGCCCGTGACGCGGATGAACCGGGCTTGATTGTGGGCAACTCGCTCGCCGACCAAGCCGCCTCCCGTTTGTACCGCCAAAGCCCGTGGTCGCTGTGGAAACCGTTTGAATTTTCCGCCGAGACCGAACTTGACCCGGAATTGCTTGAGAATATCGCGGAAGTGGAATCCATGCTGCTGAATCCGGAAACGCCCCTCGTCGGTGACGTGGCGCGCATCTGGGAAAATGTCACCGCGAAAACATCGGCGGTGGGGAATTTGAGTGACCCGGAAGTGGAACACGTGACGAAATTTGTGCAGCAATATTCCCGGCAATCGCAGCGTGGATATTCCCGCAAAACGCCCCGAAGCGCGGTGCGGATTCAAGACCTCAGCAAGCAAATCGGCTTGCCGGTCAGCTCGGTGGTGCGCGCCATTCAAACCATCAGCGAAAAAGGGTTCGGCAAAAACGTCTGATTGACCGGTAGAACTCACCGATGTTTTTATAGGACGCAGACAGACGCCGAAAAACGCAGATTTCCATATTTTTCAGCGTTTATCCGGAAATAAATTTCCGGGCTAATAGCCCAAGCCGACTTAAGTCGGCTTAA
>CAZMXX010000360.1:0-4286 GCA_964570315.1 uncultured Anaerolineaceae bacterium
CACGCGGTGTCGGGTCCTTCGCGTTTGGGTGGGGGCTCCACACAGCCGGGATGCAGTGTGTCAATGCACTGGCAGTATCGGTTTGCAGATTGTGTCTGATGAAACCGGCTTGCCGCGGGGCCAGATCCCCGGCGCGTTCCGAGGCGGCGTCAAGAATGCGGGAATCGGGTTTGTGATAGCCCACTTCTTCCGAGACCATCGTGAAATCCACATGTTGCGCCAAATTGTAATGTCGAATTTTGCTGCGCTGCATGGTGGTGAACCCGTTGGTGACGATGCCCAGCGTATATTTTTCGCGCAGGGTGTTCAGCACGTGGATGGTGTCCTCAAACGGGGCGGCTTCTTCCAGCACCAACGCCACCCAAGTCTCAACCATTTTCGGCGCGAGCGATTCATCCAATTTGAAATGACGCAAGGTGTTGATATAACTGTACACCTGTGCGGTGTCGCCGTCAATTACGCCGTCAATCATCATATACCACATATCGACGTTTTTTGTCCAGAAGACCTCATAGAATTCTTCGTTGGTGAGGGGGGAAAGTTCTTCTGCAAACGCCTCAAACAGGGCGGCGGTGATTTGGTGGTATTGCCACGTGTGTTTGATGAGCGTGCCGTCCATATCGAACAAAATGGATTTGATGCCGGAAAAGTTTGTCATACGTCTAAAACTTCCATTGAAAGGATATTATCGAGCCGGAACGTGCGCTGGTCTTGCCGTAAATGGCAAAAGGCAACCAGATATTGCCCGGAAAATGAGCGCGGCTCGATGATGCGTTGCGAAATACTGCCGCCATTGGCGCGATATTCGATGCGTAATTTGCGCCCTTCGGTGAATGCAATGCGGATGGGGTGGTCTGTGCTCAGCGATTCAATGGCGTGGGGGGTGGGTTGCCACACGATGCCGCCCTGCATGCGCAACCAATCGGAGACCAGCGGGCGGTTGCGGCGGATTAAATCGCCGGAGAAGTGGCGGAACACGGCGAAAGTGGTCAGCACGTCGCCCATGGCGCGGTGCGCGTCGGGGGTGGGGATGTTCAGCGTTTGAGCGATGTTGCCCAAGCTGTTGCTGAAAAAATGATACTGCCGCCGCGCCAGCATAAGCGTGTCCAGAATGGTGTCCGGCTCAAATACTTGCCCGGCGATGCGATATTCCGCGTCCAGAAAACCCATATCGAAGGGGGCGTTGTGCGCCACCAGCACCGCGCCGTCGAGTAGCTCGGCGATGCGGGGGAGCGCCTCGGCGAAAGTGGGGGCATCGGCGACCATCGCGGGGGTGATGCCGTTCACCGCCATTGCGCCGGGGTCGATGGCGCGTTGGGGGTTGAGCAGCGTGGCGTATTCGGTAACTTTTTCCAGCCCGTTGGTGCGCAAAATGGCAATTTCCACCAACCGATGCCCCAAATCGGGACGCAGCCCGGTGGTTTCGGTGTCAACAAACGCCAGCGGCGCATCTCGCAGTGGACGGTTCAGAAACATTGCCAAAAACCTCAATCAGATGATGCAAAAAAACGACCATCAGTGTGGATGGTCGTTTTTTAATGTGGCGGGGAGACAGGGATTCGAACCCTGGGTGGAGCTTTGTGACCCCACAACCGCTTAGCAGGCGGCCCCAATCAACCACTCTGGCATCTCCCCAAAATCGTTTGCGATGTTAAATGTGACAGCGGAGGGAGAGGGATTCGAACCCCCGGAAGCCCTTACGAACTTCTGCGGTTTTCAAGACCGCCGCAATCAACCACTCTGCCATCCCTCCGGGTTAATCCCTTCAACGCGGACTATTTTAGCAGAGGGTTAAAAATTAGTCAATTGCGCTATATTCGTGTGAACAATGGATAACGGCAATTTTTGACACGGTTCTAGGGCGGACATATAATCTCCATACCAACAAAATACCTTCGGGGCAGGGTGAGTTTTGCACGGCAAAACAATTCCCGACCGGCGGTGATGGGACGTGTCCCTAAGCCCGCGAGCCTGCCATTCGGCGGGCAGGATTCGGTGCAAATCCGAAGCCGACGGTATAGTCCGGATAGGAGAAGGATGAAATACACGGCGTTTCGGCGAGCCTGCACATAGTGGCGGGGTATCGGCAGCGTCGGACTGCGTGCCGGGTGCACGCCGGTTTGCTTTGCCCCGAAAGTGATGGTTACTTTCGGGATTTTTGTTTTAAGCGGATACGGCTGCGCCGGATACGGTGTATTTGGGTTGCCCCGAAAATCCTTCGATTTTTGGGGTATTGTTTTTTAAAGGATGGATGACCATGCAGGAAATGGCTCAATTGGCGCAAAAAACACGCGGCTGGTGGCAGCGTTCCACAAGGCAAGCGGATGGGCGTTGGTGGCGCGCGCAGACACATATTTTACTCATTCCGTTTGCCATTGCGATGTTTGTGCTGTTGTGGCAGGGGGTGGTTTGGCTGGGCGGTTATCCCAAATTCATTTTACCCGCGCCGATGGATGTGGCGCAATCGTTCGCGCGCTCGTGGGGCAATGGCTCGCTGTGGCGGCACACGCAAACCACCCTGCTGGAAATCTTCGCCGGGTTGCTGCTGGGCGTGACCACCGCCACGCTGTTGGGCTATCTGTTGGCGAAAAACCGGTGGCTGGAGCGAATGCTCGCGCCGTATATTGTCGCCTCGCAGTCGGTGCCGGTGGTGGCGATTGCGCCCCTGCTCATCATCTGGTTTGGCGCGGGCTATCTCAGTAAAATGTTCATCGTCACCCTGATTGTGTTTTTCCCGATGCTGGTCAACACCGTGGTCGGTATTCGCGGGGTGGACGCCGATTTGCGCGAGTTGATGCGCTCGCTGAACGCGGGGCGGTGGCAGACCTTCACCATGCTGGAAGTACCCGCCGCGCTGCCGGTGCTGTTCGGCGGGCTGAAAGTGAGCGTCACGCTGTCGGTCATCGGCGCAGTGGTGGGTGAATTTGTCGGCGCGGATGCCGGGCTGGGCTTCCTCATCAATCAGGCGCGGGGGCTGTTCAACACCCCGTTGGTTTTCGTGGCGATTTTCTCGCTGGTCATCATCGCGCTGCTGCTGTACGGGGCGGTTTCGCTGGCGGAAGCAATCGTATTGCGCTGGAAAAGTAGTTAGTTTTCGGTGGTCAGTTTTTAGTGGTCAGTTATCGGTGAACAGAAAACTGAATACCCAAAACTGACAACTGAAAACTGAAGACTGACAACTGTCAACCAAAAACTAAATCCACAGGAGACACACATTATGAAAAAGTTTACCATCATTTTTGCAATTTTAGCGGTACTGCTGGCGGCATGCGCGCCGAAACCCGCGCCCGCGCCCGAATCATCATCGCCCGAAACGTTGACCCAAGTTGACGTGGGGGTGGGGTTTGTGCCGAATATCCAATTCGCGCCCTTTTATGTCGCGCAGGCAAAGGGATTTTATGCAGAGGAAGGGCTGGATGTGTCGCTGGAGCATGGTTTTGAGAACGATTTCGTCCAATTGACGGCGCAGGGGGAACGGCAATTCGCCGTTGCCAGTGGCGACCAGGTGATTTTGGCGCGCGCGCAGGGGTTGCCGGTGGTGTATGTGATGAAATGGTACGAGAAATATCCCGTCGGGGTGGCGGCGCTAGCGGAGAGCGGCATCAACACCCCCGCCGATTTGAACGGGCGCACGGTGGGCATTCCGGGTATGTTCGGCGCGAGTTTTGTGGCGTGGAAAGGGCTGGCGTATGCCGCCGGGGTGGATGAAGCCAGCGTCAATTTGCAGGAAATCGGTTTCACGCAGGCGGAGGCGTTGAATCAGGGCACGGTTGAAGCGGCGGTGGTTTATCTGGCGAATGAGCCGGTGCAGTTGACCGCGCAGGGGCAATCCGTCAACGTGATTCAGGTGTCCGATTACCTCAATTTGGTCTCGAATGGGCTTGTGACCAACGAAAAAACGATTGCCGAGAATCCCGAATTGGTGGCAAAATTGGTGCGGGCGACGCTGAAAGGGTTGCAATATACCATCGACCACCCCGATGAAGCCTTCAATTTGTCGCGGCAATTCATCCCCGATATGACCGACGCCGACGCGCCGACGCAGAAAAAGGTGCTGGATGCGTCCATTGCGCTGTGGAAAAGTGACCATCCCGGCGAATCCGACCCACAGGCATGGGCGGTGTCGGTGGCATTTATGCACGAAAGCGGGCTGATTGAATCGGATATGAATCCCGATAATATGTTCACCAACCGGTTTGTGGTTGGGGAATAGAGGTTGGAGATTGGAGTTTGGTGATCTATGCACCAATCTCCAATTTCGATAGTCCCCCTCTTGGGTGTTGTTG
>CAZMXX010000361.1:0-4275 GCA_964570315.1 uncultured Anaerolineaceae bacterium
CAGTCCACTGGCACCTGCGCCCGGTCCGGCGCGCTCTGGAACGGACGCGCATCGTGCCGCGCCGTACGGGACCAGCCAGGCATCGCCGGGAAATTCGGTGACTTTCGGGCTGGTTGCCCTGCTGGCACTTGCCATTGGGCTGGTGGAAGAACGGAATCAAGGGACGCTCAAACGGCTGGTTGCCAGCCCGATGTCCAAATCAACCCTGCTGATGGGCAAAACCCTCGGTCCGTTGCTGGTGGGCGTCATCCAAATGGCGGTGCTGATTGCGGCGGGGCAACTCTTTTTCCACGTGCAGTGGGGGCGCAGTCCGCTGGCGCTGGTGATGGTGGTGCTGGCATTCGATGCGGCGGCGGTGAGCATCGGCATTTTTCTGTCCACCGTGGTCAGAACTTCGGCGCAGGCATCGGGGATTATGGTCGCCGCTTCTATGGCGATGGGCGCGCTCGGCGGGGCGTGGTGGCCCCTCGACATCGTGCCGAAATTCATGCAAACGCTGGGACACGCATTTCCCAGCGCGTGGGCGATGGACGGTTTTCAAGCCATCATTCTGCGCGGGGCGAGTCCATCGGCGGTGCTGTTGCCCACCGTGGTGCTGCTCGGCTTCGCCGCAGTCTTTTTCGGGCTGGGGGTGTGGCGCTTCAAATATGAGTAAAAACGTAAAACGTATCGCGTAGATTCATGAAATACGTTTTACGCAATACGTTTTTTATCCGCCCTGAATAATCACAGGTCACAAGCATTTTATCATTTCAAAGGAGAAAAATATGAGCTATCGTATCAAAAAAGTAGGTGTCATTGGCTCCGGGACGATGGGCGCGGCGATTGCGGCGCACATTGCCAACGCGGGGTATCCGGTGGTTTTGCTGGATATTGTCCCCTTCAAATTGTCGCCGGAGCAGGAAGCACGCGGGTTGACCCTCGACGACCCGGAAGTGCGGTACAGCATCGTCAATGGCGGCATTGAGCGCATGAAAAAAGCGCGTCCCGCCAGTTTGATGAGCAAACAAGCGGCGGCGCTCATCACGCCGGGCAATCTGGAAGACGATTTCCATCTGCTGGAAGATGTGGACTGGATTATCGAAGTTATCATCGAAAAGCTGGAACCGAAACAGGCATTGATGGCGCGGCTGGAGAAAATCCGCAAGCCGAACACCATCATCACCACCAATACCTCCGGTATCCCCGTGGCATCCATCGCCGAAGGACGGGGCGACGAATTCAAGAAACATTTCTTCGGCACACACTTTTTCAATCCCCCCCGCTATATGAAATTGCTGGAAGTGATTCGCACCGCCGACAGTGACGCGGAAGCGGTCAACGCCATCGCCGATTTCTGTGAAACGAAATTGGGCAAAGGGATTGTGTATTGCAAAGATACCCCCAACTTCATCGGCAACCGGCTGATGAGCATTGATGGCGCATTCATCGGCGATTACGCCATCCGAAACGGGTACACCGTCGAAGAAGTGGACGCCGTCACCGGTCCCGTCATCGGTCGCCCCAAAACCGCCACCTTCCGCCTGCAAGACCTCATCGGGCTGGACATCATCGCCCATGTGGCGGGCAATTTGTACGATTTGATTCCCGATGACCCCTACCGTGAAATTCTGAAAACCTCCGCCCTCAACCCGATTATT
The DNA here is from genome assembly GCA_964570315.1 of uncultured Anaerolineaceae bacterium. Lineage (GTDB taxonomy): Bacteria > Chloroflexota > Anaerolineae > 4572-78 > 4572-78 > JANTHQ01. The sequence goes on from CAZMXX010000361.1 coordinate 1,641, forward strand.
GAAAAAATGATGGCGGCGGGCGCGCTGGGGCGCAAAACGGGCGCGGGCTTCTACAAAAAAGGGAAGGACGAAAAGGGCAAACGGGTCTTTATGGTACTCAACCCGGAAACGATGGCATACGAAATGCCCACCAAAGTGAGATTCGAATCCATCGGCGCGGTGCGGAAAATTGAGGGCGTGGGCAACCGCCTCAAAGCCCTGTTCAGCGATGAATGGAAAGATGACCGCGCGGCGAAGCTGGCGTGGGCAGTGGTGAGCTATCAATTGATGTATGCCGCCGCCAAAGTGCCGGAAATCACCGAAACCTTTGTGGGCATCGACAACGCCATGCGCTGGGGTTTCAGCTACGAAGCGGGTCCCTTTGAACTGTGGGACGCGCTCGGCGTGAAAGAAACCGTCGCCCGCATGGAAGCCGACGGGCTGGTGGTGGCGCAATGGGTGAAAGATATGCTCGCCGACGGGTACGAAACTTTCTACCAGTATGAAAACGGGTTGCCGGTGGGCTATTACGATTTGGTCAGCCGGGTTTATGTCCCCCTCCCCTCCGACCCGCGCAAAATTGATATTGAAAAACTGCGAGCGGATGGAAAAGAATTGAAGCGGAACGACGGCGCCAGCATTCTCGATATGGGTGATGGCGTGTTGCTGCTGGAATTCCACACCAAAATGAACAGTCTGGATGATGACATCACCAAAATGATGGTCACGGCGCGCAAAATGCTCGACGAAAACGACGAATATGTCGGGCTGGTGCTGGGTAATCAGGGCGAACATTTCTGCGCCGGGGCGAATATTTTCGCCATTGCCGTGGGCGCGCAACAAGGCATGTTCGACCAAATTGATGGGATGGTCACTGCCCTGCAAAACGCGCTGATGGGCTTCCGCTACAGCCCCAAACCGGTGGTGATTGCCCCCTTCGGGATGGTACTCGGCGGCGGGGGCGAAGTGGTGCTCGCCGGTTCGCGGCGGGTGGCGCACGCCGAAAGTTACATCGGGCAGGTGGAAGTCGGCGTGGGGCTGGTTCCCGCCGGTGGCGGCATGAAAGAATTCAATCGTCGGGTGATGACCAAAGGCATCCAAATGGCACCGCACACCGACCCGCTGCCGTTAGCGCAACGCATCTTTGAAACCATCGGCATGGCAAAAGTCAGCACCAGCGCCGCCGAGGCGAAAGAACTGGGCTTCTTCGACGACAACGACCGCATCATCATGAACCGTGATTTTCTGCTCTACGAAGCGAAGCAGGAAGTGCTGGCGATGGTGCGCGCCGGATACGTCCCCCCCGCCCCGCCCAAACTGTACGCCCCCGGACGCGACGTGCTCGCCGCGCTGAATGTCGGGCTGTGGATGATGCGCGAAGGAAACTACATCAGCGACCACGACCTGTTGATTGGCAGAAAAATCGCCTATATCATCGCCGGTGGAAACCTGAGCGAACCGGCATGGGTGGATGAGCAATACTTCCTCGACTTGGAACGGGAAGCCTTTGTCGATTTGGTCAAGGAAGAAAAAACCATCGCCCGCATTTGGCACATGCTGCAAAACGGCAAACCGTTGCGCAACTAAAATTAGCGATTAGAGACCTGAGACTTAAAACCCGAAACTTGAAACTGACTCGGAGGACATAAATGCAAGAAGCTGTGATTGTTGCCGCCACGCGAACCGCCGTGGGACGAGGCAAAAAAGGGACGTTGAAAAATTATCGGGCGGAAGATATGGGCGCGGCAGTGGTGAAAACACTGCTGGAAAAAGTGCCGCAACTTTCGCCGGAAGATATTGACGATTTGATTATGGGCTGCGCCATGCCGGAGGGTCAGCAGGGGTTGAATATGAGCCGATTAATCGGCTTTCGGGCGGGACTGCCCGACTCCGTCGCGGCGATGACCGTCAACCGGTTCTGCTCATCGGGCTTGCAGACCATCGCGCTGGCGAGCCAGCAAATCATGGTCGGCTGGGGTGAAGCCATCGTCGCCGGTGGCACGGAAAGCATGAGCGCCGTCCCGATGACCGGCTTTAAATTCAGCCCGAACCCGTGGCTGGCGGACAACCGCCCGGAATCGTACATCAACATGGGGCTGACCGCCGAAAATGTCGCCGCAAAATACAATGTCAGCCGTGCCGAACAGGACGAATTCGCCGTGCGCTCGCATGAACGCGCCGCCGCCGCCATTGATGCCGGACTGTTCAAAGATGAAATCACCCCGCTGGATGTGGAAATTGTCTCGCCGCAGGGAACCAAACACATCACCTTTGACACCGATGAACTGCTGCGCCGGGGCACATCCATGGAAGGCTTGGCGAAATTGAAGCCCGTCTTCAAACTGGGCGGCTCCGTGACCGCCGGAAATTCTTCGCCACTGAGCGATGGCGCCGCCGCCGTGGTGGTGATGTCGCGCCGCAAAGCGGACGAATTGGGGCTGAAACCGCTCGCGCGACTGGTCAGTTTTGCCGTCGGCGGGGTTGCGCCGGAAATCATGGGCATCGGACCCGTTGCCGCCGTGCCAAAAGCGCTCAAACTCGCGGGGATGTCCCTCGCCGATATTGACCTCATCGAACTGAACGAAGCCCTTATGCCCCTCGCCCCCTGCCCACGCGAAGGCAGCTTTTCGTCGCCGGTGGTCTCGTCTGCTTTCGC